>JAJCYU010000067.1 GCA_029262755.1 Anaerolineae bacterium | reverse complement strand
TCACGCAGGCCCATCATGTCCGTGACACGATCAAAGCCGACGCCCTGCAGCAGGCTCGTGACGAGCCCGGATACCCAGCGGCCGATGATCCAGGAGAAGACCAGTACCAAGGCCGCCCCGAAAATGCCGGGAATCGCACCGAAGATCGTCTCGAGCATGTTCGTCGCAGGCGCGGAGATCGCATCGATCTCCAAGGCCTTGAGGGCCTGGATGGCGACGGGAATCAGGATGAAGGCATAGACCAACGTCCCGACCAGGCGCGACAAGCGCATCCCGTCGGTGAAGCCGATTCGTTCTCCAAACTCATCCGCGCCGGCGACCGTAAGCAAGTTCACGACGATGCGCCGCACGATGCGCGCGGCAAAGTACCCAACGCCGAAGAGCAACAGCGCGGCCAGGATGTTTGGCAAGTAGCCCAGCAACTTGCCTACTTCATCTCCCACATCTCCCGCCATCTCGTCGAGCTCAAGCACGCCGAGAATGCCCGGAAGGAAGAAGAGGAACACAAGGTAGTACGCCGCGCTACCAAGCGACTTGGACAGAGAGAGCGGCTGCTCGGATACGACACGTTCGGGATCCTCGACACTGTCATCGACGGCCGCAACATTGGCCCCCTCCACATCCGCGAGGCGCTTGTCGAGATCGGTCATGGCGGCGAAGCGGGTGACGAGGCCGCGAACGATCGTGGCGATAATCCACGCTATGACCAACAACAGCAATGCGCCGCCGACCTGCGGCAAGAAGTTCAGCACTTCTTGGACGAGGTCATTCAGCGGATCGCTTAGGCCTGGGAGCCGCAAGCGACGGAAGAACTCGACCAGCACCCACAACATCGCCAGGTAGAACACGACGCTGCCGGCGAGTCGCTCGATACTAAAGCCTGTGTCGCCGACGGCGCCTTCGATCCAGCGGTCAACGTTGAGCGTGCGAACGACGCGGCTGATGACGGCCGCCAGCACCTTGGCGACAATCCAGCCGACCACCAAGATCCCAATCGCGATCGCTAGATCCGTCAATTGGGCCGCATCGGGGAACCAAGACGGCATGGCTACATTTTCCACGTCTTCCTCCTTGTGATTCGGGGCATCCAGTAGCGGCCGTGATGGTTTGCTTCGGGCAGGGCGATCACAGCCGTCTGGCCAGTATATCCCGCCACGCAAGGACCGGAACCGGCGCTTCGGCCGATTGGACCTGTCGGAACCGGCAGCGATTCGCCTGCTGCCCGCTCACAAGACCGGGGACGTGGATCGAGTTTGGCGTGGGCGGCCGCAACCTACTCCGGTTTCGCGCCCGTCGCCGGCTCGACCTGCGCATGCGAGAACACGACATGCCCGTCCTCCCCGACATCCACGTGGACGGCGTCCCCGGACCCAAAGCGGCCCTCGATGATGGCGCGCGAGAGCGGGCGCTCCACGCGGCGCGCGATCTCGCCGCGCACGGGGCGGGCGCCGAGCTCCGGCGCGTAGCCGGTGGTGGCCAGCTCCTCCGCGAGCTCGTCGGAGAAGGTGATCGACATCTCCTGCGCGCGCAGCGTCTTGTTCAGCTTGCGCAGCTGGATGCCGACGATCAGGCGCATAGAGTCCGGCCCGAGGCTGTTGAAGATGATGAAGTCGTCCACGCGGCCGAGAAACTCGGGCCGGAAGACCTCACGCGACGCCTCGCGCACCGCTTCTTCCACCTTCTCGCGGCCGACATCGGCTTCGACGCGGAAGTACTCGCTGCCGACGTTGCCGGTCATGATGACCACGGTGTGTCTGAAGTCCACGGTGCGGCCGCGGGAATCCGTCAGGCGGCCGTCGTCCATGATCTGCAGCAGGATCGCGTGGATGTCCTGGTGCGCCTTCTCGATCTCGTCGAACAGGACCAACTGGTATGGCTTCTTACGCACCGGCTCCGTCAATTGCCCGCCGGCCTCGTAGCCCACGTAACCGGGGGGAGCGCCGATCAGCCGGCTGACCGCATGCTTCTCCTGGTACTCGCTCATGTCGACGCGCACCATCGCGTGCTCGTCGTCGAAGAGCAACTCGGCCAGCGCTTTGGCCAACTCCGTCTTGCCGACGCCGGAGGGTCCCATGAACACGAAGCTGCCAATGGGGCGCGACGGATCTTTGAGCCCCGCGCGTGCCCGCCGCACGGCATCGCTGATGGCCGCGATCGCCTCATCCTGGCCGACCACACGCTTGCGCAACAGGTCGTCCATCGCCAGCAACTGCGCGCGGTCGTCCAGATGGGCCTTGATCCCCGCGAGGCGCTCGAGAGCGACGACGATGTCGGCCGCATCGATGGTGGGTCGCTCCTCGCCGACCGAGGCCGCGGCCGCCGTCGCGCCGTCGACGTCCTCCGTTCCACCCGTCGCGCCGCCTGCCGCGCCCGCCGTCCCACCGCCTTTCGTACCCCCAACCGCGCCCACGACGCGCTGGTCCTGCAGCGCGTGCATGCCGTCCGAACGCCGGAGCTTCACCAGGGTGGCCGCTTCTTGGATGAGTCGCGTAGCACCGCCCGGCGGCGGCGGATCGCGGTAGTAGCGGTCGGCGAGGCGCGCCGCCATCTCGATGGCTTCGTCCGTGAGCTCCATACGCAGGGTGGGCGTGGAAACGGCGTCGAGAAGCTCGGCGCGTCGCGATCGGATCATGCCCGCGGTCGAGGCGATATCGGCCGCTTCCAGATACAGCAACTCCGCGTCGGGCGCGTTGTCGATCGGCCAGCGATCGGCGTCGCGGTCGCTCATGGAGCCGATGACGTCGACCGTGCCGCGCGCGATGGCCTGGCGCAGCTCGGCGCCGGCCGTGGGATAGCGTGCCAGGTCCAGGTAGCGCGCTGCGTTGGGTAGGTACAGCACGCCGCCCTGCGCCGCGGCCAGCGCCTCCCGGATGGCTGCGGCGGGCTGCGTGGCCAGATGCCCGGGATCGACCGCGATCAGGGCGCGGTAGTCGAACGAGCCACCCTTGTCGGCGGCCAGCTGCGTGGCCAGCTCGGCCACGATGTCATCGGCAACCGGCCGGCTCTCGCCGACGAGCAAGGTGAGATCGTTGCGCTCGATGGCGCCGAGCAAACGCGAGACCCAAGCGGGATCGACATAGAGGTGGGGCGGCGCTTCCTCCGCGGGCCTGTCCCGCGCCGCGGCGATCCAATCGACCACGGTCGGCACGACGGCGGGCGCGCCCGCGGAGGAGGTGGGCTGCGGCGCGACAGGCCGCACGTCCGCGGTCGCGGTCACCGTTGTGGTGGCCGCCGGCCCGGCGTTGGGCGGCGTTCGCGGAGGCAGCGCGCCCCCGGGTGTATCGCGGTCGACCGGGCCCTTGAAGGTCGAGTGATCACGCGGCTTGGGTTGCGCCGCATCGCCCATCGGGCGGAACACGAGGGTCTTCTTGCCCTTGCTGTCATCCTCGCCGACGTGGCGCGCGAGGGCCTCCAGTTGTGGCGCAATCGAGTCGGGAGCGCCGCCGACGTCCAGTGCCGTGAAGGCCTCAACGAGGACGGAATCGGGCATGTTGGCCTCGTCCAACAACAGGCGCTTGCTGTCGGCGCTGCGGCCCTCCAACCGGCCCAGGCGGTCGAGCAGGGCGCGAGCCGAGCCATCCACCGCGATCGTTCGGCCGTCCGCCAAATCGAGCTCGCCGCGGGGGGCGCCGCCGGTGCGCGTGGCCTGCTCGCGGCGCAGAAAGTCCTCGATGCTGTTGAGTCGCCCCGGCGCCAGCACGTCCACCATGCGCGCCGCCGGCCCGTTCAAGCCCAGCGTGGCGAGCACGATGTCTACAGCGCTGAGCCGTGCACGGCCGACGGGAACAAGATCCGCGGCCCGCTGGAGCGCATCGAGAGCGGCCGCCGTGAAGCGCGGTAGGGGTCGTGTAAGGGGCGCGTCCGGCATGGGGTTCTCCAGTGGGGATGCGGCGGCTTCGACTTCAAAGCACGACGTCGCGATCGGTGCGGCGACGCGAGACGTGCCTGCGCGGGATCAAGCGGCGAGGACATCCGCATAGAACTGGGCGAGGGCAGCCTTCAGGGCCGCCAACTCG
>JAJCYU010000066.1 GCA_029262755.1 Anaerolineae bacterium | reverse complement strand
CGTCGGCATCTTGGCCGGCGCCAACTCCCGTACCACGGCATCCAGCAGCGAGGCGCTCTCCAATTCGGGCCCGCGTGCGAGCGGTGGTGCATCGCCATCCCGTTCATCGAGTCGCGCAACGTGGAAGACCTCTTCGTCCTGAATCCGCAACGCCTCGCGGCTGGTGATCACAACGCGCAACGCAGGCATGGCGCGCGAGAGCGCGTTCCACGCCGGTACGATCTCGTCGAGCACGGCATCGGCGTCGTCGAGGACGATCAACCAGGGGTCGTCCTCTACGACCGACGCCAGAACGCGAACAGGATCACCGGCGTCCGCAGGTAGGCCCGCGGCTGTCGCGATGGCTGCAAGCACGTTGCCTCCGTCGGGAAACTCGAATTCAAGATCGCACCAGACTACCTGCCCTTCGGGATCGTCCATCCCCGCAGCGTCGGTCGCGACGGCCGCGGCGAGCCGGCTCTTGCCGACGCCCGCGGGCCCCGTGACCGTCACGAGGCGCGATCGCGCGATACACGCGGCCAACGCCTGACGTCGGCCCATCTGGTCGATCAGCGGCCAAGGCCATGACGGCGGTGCGATAGCGTGAGTCCCTGTTCCGGCGGTCGTTGCACTGCCCGTGGCCGCCTCGTCGACGTGCGCCACCTCGTCGCCTTGCCGTATGGACTCCGCGAGCGCCTCCGTTTCCTCGGAGGGCTCCACGCCCATCTCATCGCGCAGCAGCTCCACGCAAGCCTGATAGAGCCGCAGCGCCGCCGCCCGGTCGCCACGCCCGGCATGCACGCGCATCATCGCCCGGTACGCGGTCTCGCGGGTGCCATCGTGCGCAAGCAATCGCCGTCCCACTTCCACCGCGGCGTCGGTTCGGCCATCTCGCTCGTGCAACCGCAGCAGGCGCTCCAGCACGATCGTGAGGTCCTCCGCCGCCCTGGCACGCACGTTTCGCGCCCAGTCGTCCTCGATCGCCGGCAAGAAGGGGCCGCCGTAGCCATCCGCTGCTTGCTGCAAGGGCTCTACAAGGGCTACCGCCGGCGTATCGCCCTCCGCGATCTCGCGCCCGTGCGCGAGCTGGTCGATATCGAGCCGCACGCGATCATCCGGCGTCCAGCGCACCGTCTGGCGATCGGACTCGATCCATTCGTCGCCGTCGTCCGATTTGGGCAGATAGCCCTTGATGGCATGGATCGCGTGACGAAGGTTGAAGCGCGCCTTGGCGCCATCTTCGTCGGGCCACAACGTCTCCGCCAACGCAGCCCGTTCGAGCGGCTTCTCCGGGTGGAGCAGCAAGTAGGCAAGCACGCGCAGTGTTTGCGATCGGCGCGGCGGCGGCAACGCCTCGTCGCCGACGTAGACCTGGAACGGTCCGAGGACTTGGATGCGAATTGGAGCCTTGTCCGCTCCATCGCCCGAACTTTCTCCCGATCCTGCTCCTGGGTACTTGGCCATCCAGTCTCCGTGCGAAAGCTTCCCCGCCGGGCACAAACCGACGAGGATCGATTCGAGGATGGTAGCAGGGTTCGAATCGTCGTCCCGCGCTCTACGGGAGCGCCGCAGTTCCGCGATGCGACGCTCTTGCAACGGTGGGGCCGTAGTATCCAATCATGGAAACGGGAGCGGGAGGCAACACAGACGAACGCGGCTTGAAGCTTTGATTTGGATTTGGAGTGAAAGACGGGCGGGCCCCTGAGGCGCACACAGCGCTGGAGGGGTCCGCCGTCACGTCGAGGGGAAAGCAAAAAGGTCAGGCCTTCAAGATCGCGCCGACGCCGTTTCGAGCCATGCCACTACGGCCTCTGCGCCGACCGGAGCCGGCGACGACGCGTCGTCGAGACGACTTCCGGCGTCGTCGGACAATAGGCTGTCAATCGTTTCGCGCGCCTCTGCAACGGCGGACACGTCCGCGGGCCACGGTCGAGCACCGATCTCGTCGCGCAAGGCCGCGCCGGCGTCCAGGGCGCCTGCGGCAAGGCGGGGACGTGCGCTGCGCGCAAGCAGCCGGCCGACCGCTTCGAAACAGCGGGCGGTCTCGAAGCGTTCGCCGAGGTCGATGTGCATGCGGAGGCTTTCGATCAATCTCTGGACTGCAGCGTCCTCATGACCCGCGAAATGGGACATCCAGCCGTCGCGTCGCAGAATCTTGGCAGCAGCGTGAGGGTCGTCGATTTCTACAGCCAACGTCTGCCTGTCCAATTCGCCCGAGTGCCAAGTCGCTACGTCCCCAATACGATCTGCCAACTCGGCTCGATAGCAACGGGTTGTCGCCAACCCGCCTCCCCCCTCAATTCCTCGATATGCGACCTCCGCTCGGCGAAACAAGACGCGCGCCTTCGTCCAGTTTTCTTGAGCGAATTCGAGCAATCCGAGCACCGTGAGGGCATTTGCTTCACCGAACACGTCCCCGACCTCGCGCGACAACTCCAAAGCCTCGCGCGCCAGGCCATCCGCATCTTTGAGCCTACAAAGGCAAAGATTCGCTTCGGCTTCGCCTGCTGCGGCCTCGATGCGCATCGGGTTGCTGTCAACTGTCTCGGCCACCATCCGTGCCTCGCGAAACCAGTCTAATGCCTCGTCCATTTCCCCTGTGCGCCATGCTGTCCATCCCAAATTTGAGATGGTGGCGAATTGCTCGTCAGGGGGACTGTCTGAATCCCGATGAAGCTGTAGCGCTCGCATCATGCTCGCACGGGCGTTTGCGTATCGACCCTGTCTGCGGTCGATGAATCCTTGAGCATCCAAAGCCTGAATCCGTAGGCCGAGGTTTTTCCCAGCTCTACGTTCGGCCTCCTCGGCATCCTCTCTCGCCTGGACTGTCTGACCAACGAAGGTCCGGCAGTAGGCGCGCATTACCAGACTCTTGGAAAGGGCATGATCATCGCCAAGGATTCTGGATTGGTCGATGCTGCGATTGAAGAACTCAACCGCTTCCGAAAATTGGCCCTTTGCGTACTCGACGGCGCCGAGCATGTGAAGCCCGGAAGCAATGGTCTCATCAGGTACCGAAGCAACCCTTTGAGCGAGCACGACACTTTCGCGCAGCCAGTCAAACTCCCAGTGGAAGAGTCCTTTAGCGTACCAATAGCGGAACAAGCTCGTTCCTACTTGCAATCTGCGATCGAGTGCTTCTGGGAGACCCAGGCCCACCATGGCGTGGCGAATGTTATCCAATTCGAGATCTAGTCGTGCGTGCCACGTAGGTCGCTGCTCACTAGCCATTCCAGCACGGGCCGCGATGCACAACTCTGCGAAGTACGCAGCATGGCCACGCGTCGTGATCTCCAACTGGCCCGCCTCTTCCAGTCGGGCAACGGCAAATCTTCGGATCGGTTCCAGAACTCGATAGCGCAACGCCCCATCGGACCCAACGATCCGTGTGACCATCGAATGTGCGGTCAAAGTGTCCAGGCCACTCGCAACCTGCTTCGCCGCTTCGCGTTCCTCACGCATGGCCGGCGCCTCGCCCGTCCAGCGTGGAGTGCGCCCCGTTCTCAGGGCTCCGGCGATCTCGACCGCTGCCGATGTGTCGAAGCTTCCGCGAAACACGCCTGTCACGGCAAGGAGCCGCTGCTGTTCGGCCTCGAGTAGGCGCCAACTCCAGTCGATTGCTGACCACATGGTTCTTTGGCGATCGTCACGATCACGTCGTCGGTCTACGAGCACCTCGAAGTATCGATCGAGCAGCTCCGCGACCTGATCTAGGCCGGTGAAGGTCGTTCGCGCGGCGGCCAATTCGAGAGCCAGCGGGATACCCTCGAGGCGCTCAGCGACGCGGGCGGCTGCCGCGCGCTCAGATTTTCCAGCCTCTTTACCTCCACGCGCCATGCGTACTCGCGCTAGCAGAAGTTCCTGAGCAGGGCCGATCCGCCCTACATCTCCAGACTCCCAAGGCAATGGCTCTAGGTTCAATACTTCCTCAGAGCCATACCCGACAGCAATTCTGCTTGTGGCAAGCAAGTGAACCGTAGCACCGGGTGCCCACACCCAATTCACCAATTCTTGGACGTGGCCCACTAAGTGCTCGCAATTGTCGAGCACGATCAGCGCGCGGTGCTGCATGACGAACGAGGATAACCGTACTCGCTCATCCTGGCCGGGCGGTGTTTCCAGGCCAAACGACTCGAGGACATGTTGCGCAACGAGTCGAGGCTCGCTAAGTGCCGAGAGATCTACCCACCCCACGCCATCCGGATAGCGGGTGCTCATCCGATGTGCCAAGCGCAATGCAAGCGAGGTCTTGCCAACGCCTCCGGTACCCACAACGGTCATGCGTCCGACGCGTGATAAGCGTAATCGCGCTCGCTCCAAGTCTTGCTCTCTGCCGAACAGCTCCCCTTGCAATGCAGGAAGACCCGGACCATTGGCACGATCTGGGAACTCCTCACTCCTCGGACGCAACGGGGTCCAGGGCGGCTCTAGTCCACGTTGGATCGCGTTGTGGAGATCCTTCGATGCATGCGAAACTTCAAGCGCCAGCGAACTAGCCAGGGCCTCGCTCGCCCGAACAAACCAGCGTGCTGACTCTTCAAAGTCACCCAGGCTTGCAGTCAGCCAGATGAGTGCCTGGTAGCGCTGCTCCGCGGTCCTGTCTAGCCTGTGCCATTGGGTGGCGATGGCTAGTGCGCTGACAATGTCCTGTCGCGCGACCAACTCGTCAATGGCCCGTGGGAGAACTGCATCTAGCTGCTGCTCGAAATGCTGCCTCGCCGTCTCAACCCACGCGCCTTCCAAATCAGGGAGGAGTCGAATATCGTGATCGCTTAGCCAACCTACGATTTCTTGGGCCGCAATGGGACCGTCCAACCCGAGGGGCGCGTCCCCGAGGTCAACTCGGAATCCGGGACCTACGCACAATCGCACTCGGCCTTGAATGGTCTCAAGATGGTCTGCCGCCTCCACCGTCGCAAGCCAGGCACGCACGTCCGAGATGTGCCGCCGTAGCTTGCTGCGTGCGCTTCGAGGCTCGTCGGCGGGCCAAAGTCGTGCCGCCAACGTCTGCCGCTCCAACCAGTGGTTGGACTCGATCGCGAGAGCAGCCAACAGGGCCCGACTGTCGCGACGCTTGGGAAGCACCACGGTCGCTCCCTGATAAACGACGGCCATTGGCCCCAAGACCTGAAGGCGAACCAGTGTTTCGCTCCGCAATCCAATCGGCTCGTTTCGGCCGCCCGTCACGAAGCGCCCGACACAACGAACAGTAAGGTGCGGTGGCCACGGCCACCGCACCTTACTCTAGCTCACCCGAATCGCGTCCAGGTAGTTCCTAGCTATCCACAATTCCAACGTGGAGTACGTGACCGCTCTAGGTCGTCTCCCCCATACAATACGGGCTACCTATCTGCGCACCGCAGCACGTCCATTCGGCGTACCAACAGTATTCTTTGAGCGGATCGTACACCGTGATCGGTGCGTTCACCCCGCTGCCTCCGGGTCCGAAGTTTACGCAGTTCGCCCATCCAGAGGGCGGTGAAGGACAAAAGTCGCTCGCGACCGCCGGCATCCAGCTAGCACCGTTGTCCAAGCTCTTCCACACGTGCAGCCGGTACAATCCTTCTCCCGGTGGTGGTGTGCAGTCCTCGGGATCTCCCGTCGGAACGATCGGCCGCCCCTCTGGGTTGTTGCAGGCGCCCTGAACTTCGAAGCCGACAGCGGGGATCGCCAGCGAGGCCGACGAAATCTCCGCGGCAGCCACACTGCTTTGGCCCAGTCCCAGCGCAACCCCGAACATCAATACCGCGAACCCGGTCGCGATCATCTTCATCGTATTCATTTCCACCACCACCCCTTGACGTTGCCGCGGAGCCGTCGCGCCCGCTGCCTGTCGAATTTCTTGCGGCCCAACCGTGAGGCGCCGTCACGCCCACCGGTCCATTTCCCTACCCCAGTCCCCTGCTCTGTCGTCCGTTCGGCCGCTCAGGGGATGGCCCCGGTCCATATCGCGACTCTCTCCGCCGCGCACTTCTGGAGGAAGCCTACCCGGCTTGCGTTGCAAATTTGTCCCGCGCAGGGTCTCTATGGCGTATCTTTAGGTGTCGCGTGTGGGGTCGCAGGTCCAGAAATGCTGGAAATCGCATGTGCGGGACACTCCGTGTCAGTTCTCAGCAGGCGAAGCTCCGTCGTACTCGAGCTCCCGTTCCAACCACGCGACCACGTCCTCCGCTCCAACTGGCAGCGCCTCCAACTCATCGTCGGCGTCTAAGTCGTGCGTCTCCATGGCCGCCTCCCGAATCGCCTCGCGCGCAGCGGCGACTGCGGTCACGTCCACGGGCCACGGGCGCGCGCCGATCTCGTCGCGAAGTGCGGCGGCCGCGGCGAGGGCGCCTTCGGCGAGACGGCCTCTTCCAAGTCGAGCGAGCAGCGAACCGACGGCTTCGAAGCAGCGAAGCGCCTCAAAGCGCTCGCCCAAGTCAACGTGCATGCGGAGGGCTTCGACCATCGTCCGGAGGCCGGTCTCGTGATCGCCGGCGGTCCAGGCGCGCCATGCGAAGCTGCGGTGCAGCATGGCTTGGGCGTGGGGGTCGTGCTCGATCGCAGGCAACTGATCATCGTCGGTCCTGGCATTGAGCCCAACGGTCTCATCGCCCATGCGATCCGTGAGCTCCATCGCATAGCAGAGAACGGTGGCCAGTTCGCTAATGGCTTCCACAGCCCGGAATCCAGAATCCGCGCGGCGCAGGTAGAGTCGCGCAGTTGGCCACCGTTCTTTCGCGAGTTCGATGATCCCGAGCATTGTAAGAGCGTTCGCCTCGCCGAAACCATCACCGAGATCCTTCGCGAGCTCCACACCTTCACGGGCAGCCAAGGCTGCCTCTTCCAATCGGCCGTAGCAGACTAGGACTTCGATCTGCGCGACCGTTGCCTCAAGCCGCATAGGCTTACTGTCGATGGTCTCCGCGATCATCCGCGCTTCGTGCAGCCAATCCGTTGCCTCGTCGAGCGCACCGGTACTCCACGCTATCCACCCGAGGTTCGAGATCGTTGAATACTGCTCGTCGGGAGTGCTATCGGAATCCCGATGGAGGTCGAGTACGCGCATCATACTCTCCCGAGACTGCGTGTAATGTCCTGATATTCGGTCTATGTACCCAAGTGCATCAAGCGCTTGTATGCTTAGCGCAGGATCTTCGTTTGCAAGCGTTAGTGCGCGATTCGCATCGCTGCGCGCTTTCCCGATCTCACCCAATAGAGTGTGGCAATACGCGCACATGACCATCGAACGAACAATCGATGCATCATCCTGGAGTGCAGAGTACTGTTCGCTGCTCCGCGAGAAGAACTCTAGCGCGACAACGCACTCTCCTTTGGCATAGTGACAGATCCCTATCAGGTGGAGCGCCTCGGCAACGGTTTCGTCCGGGCCAAATGGCTCTCGCTGCGCGACACTAGCGCGCAACCAATCAAGTTCCCACCCAAAGTGTCCACTTGCATACCAATATCGAAACAAACTCGTCCCTACTTGCAATCGCTGCTGCGCGTCTTCTTGGATTCGCATTCCGGCCATGGCGTGCCGGAGATTATCGTGCTCCAACTTTAGCAGTTCGTTCCAGCGCGGTCGTTCTTCACCTGACAATCCTCCCCGCGCTGCTATTGCTAGCTGTGCGAAGTACTCGATATGCCCCATCGAAGCGGCTCGATCGCGTTTCTCTGCGACCATTTTGGCTTCTGCAAAATGACGAATGGGCTCCAAAAGCCGAAATCGGACTCTCTGGCGGGCATCTGTTACCTTGGCGATCAACGAATTGCGTACCAGCCATTCCAATTGGTCAGCCACTTCACGATACTGCTCACGTTCGGAACGGGACCTTGGTGGCGAGTCCGACCACTCGGGCAATCGACCCTCTTGACGGGCTCGCTCTAACTCCACGGCCGCCCTCGTGTCGAAACCGCCTCGGAACACGGCAGTTGTGGTAAGCAAGTCCCGATGTTGTTGTTCGAGAAGTTGCCAGCTCCAATCGATGGCGGACCACATCGTACTTTGGCGCGTCGCTCGGTCACGACGAGAGTCAACTAGGACATTGAAATACTGCGCCAGCATGTCAGCAACCTGATGTAGGTCAAGGAACTCGCACCGGGCAGCGGCGAGTTCCATCGCCAATGGAATTCCATCGAGTAGCTCCGATACTCGCAATGCTGCCGGCAACTCTGAGTCGTGAAACTCGTCGGGGTTGCGTGATTGCCGCACACGTTCGATAAGCAACTGGAGCGCAGGCCCAAGGATTCCTGGCGTGGTGCTTTCGCAAGACAGTGGCTCCAGATTCCATACATGTTCGTATTCAAATCCGATTGGAATTCTGCTTGTAGCAAGCAAGTCGGCTGATACATCGCCGTCCCAAATCCGTTCAACTAGGGTCTTGATGGCATCTAGGAGATGTTCGCAGTTGTCGAGCACAAATAGTACGCGATGTTGAGCTAGGTAGGAACGCAGTTGTACCACGGGTTCCCTCCCTGGCACAGCATCGATCCCGATTGATTCGACGATAAACTGGGCTAGTAGTTTCGGGTCATCGATCCCAGCAAGGTCGACCCAGTTCACACCATCCCTGTATCGATCAACTACGTTCTGGGCGAGACACGTTGCCAACGCAGTCTTGCCTACCCCGCCCGTGCCAACAATGGTGACTCGGTTTGATCGGGATAGGAGTTGCTGAATGGCGTTCAAGGTCTCGCGCCGGCCGAACAGCTCACCTTTCCAGGAGGGCAAGCCGCGATTTAGTCCATGTGGTTCCGCCTCGAATCCGGCCGAATGAAGGTTTTCCCAAGCTGGAACGACTCCCTGCACGATGGACTTGAAAAACGCCTCGGTCCGGGCAGAAACGGCAATCCCATGTTCACGTGCAAGCTCATCCTGGCACTTCGCGAACCATCTCCTGAGGGCACCAGTGTCTCCTAGTCGACTCGAGAGCCACATGAGCACTCGGTATCTGCGCTCGCTTGTAGGTTCGAATTCGCACCAGTGTTGCGCAAGATAATAGGCTTCAGAAAGTCGATCGTCGGCAACCAAGTCGTCGATTCCCTTCGGAAGAATCTCGTCGATCTTCCGACGTATACGTGTACGATGAGGCTGCACCCACAATTCGTCGATGCCTTCCAATAGTGTGATGTTTGTCCCAAGGAGCCACTCATGGACCTGAGACCCTCCCAAGGCTCCGTCAGCATACAACGGAGACTCAAAGAGATCGATTTGGAGTGCCGGATTGGTGACAAGCCTCACCTTTTCCCGCTGAGCCATCAGTACCCCGTCGCCACAGTGTTTGTTTAGCCAGGCCCGGACATCGAATAGATGACGCCTCAACTTCTGTCGGCCGAGTGAACGCTCGAGACTAGGCCACATCTCCAATGCCAACATGTCGCGATCCAGCCAAACTCCTACGTCAATGGCCAGACGAGCTAAGAGGTGTCGGCTGTGGTTGCGTAGCGGCAGGGAGACCTCAGCTCCGTTGCACACGGCAGCAAGTGGACCGAAGACATGGAGTTGCAACAGAAGGCGCTCCACTCAGTAGTTTGGTGAACTCGGGGGATCTGAAGGAGTTTCCAATGTCTTGAAAATAGCAGACGCGGTGGCCAAAGCCACCGCGTCTGCTGCTTCATCCAGCCCTACGAATCTAACCTACCAATCCGGCTGATGCCTGAGCGAGCCTCTTAGCCTGTCGGAAATCAGTTCACGGAGCCGCAGACGGGGATGCCAGTGCCGTTGCAGCATACCCACTCAACGTGCCAGCAGTAATCCTTAAACGGATCGAAAACCCAGAACGTGTCGTTAGTCGGCTGCCATGTACACGAGCTCCAGCCCGGTGGCGGCTCCGGGCAGAAATCGCTCGCTACTGCCAACTGCCAGTTCTGTTCGCCATTCAACCTCTTCGCGACGTACAGTTGCCACGACCCCTGGCAGGGAGGCGCTTCCCCGGTTGGGGCAATCGGCCGGCCGGTAGGATCGACGCATGGGTCATTTTGCAACACATTCCGCTCTTGCATCGATTCTCCATAAGTGCCGACCGAACTCTCCGCCGCATGTGCACTCCCGTACCCCAACCCCGCACCTACCCCGAACACCAGTGCTGCCATCGCAACCGCAACCATCATGCGCTTGATCATTTCTCGCTACCCCTTCGTTTGTCGTCGCGGGGCCGTCGCTCCCGCGGGTCTTCCGTCGTATTGCGGCCCAACCGTGGGGCATCGTCATGCCCGCCGGATTGAATTCCTACCCCGTCCCCGTATTGTCGCATCTCAGGCCGCTTTGGGGATGGCCCCGGATCGGCGTCAACGCCAACTCGTGACCGAAGCGTAGCGTGCTACCGTTGCACGACCGTTGCACATCGCTTCATCGCGGCGTATTTATGCGGTAATCGGGCGTTGCACGAATGGCTCGTGCCAGGTCGGTCTAACCCAGAATCTTTGCGGCCGACCCACTCTCCAAGAACACCATCTCCCCAACCCCGTTAGTGCCCCAGCAGATCCACCGAGTTCTGACGCCCGTGCCAGGCGAAGGTTACCGGGCCGAAGCGCTCGAGCTCTTGCTTGGCCTCCGCCCAGTACGGGCGCAGGCTCGCGGTGCGGACCTTCCAGCGGCCGGCCAGTTGCTCCAGTACCAGCTTGCTGTCGCCGCGGACCGTGATCGCCACGGCGCTCGGGTCGGCGACGCGCTGCGCGAGGCCGCGCAAGGCGCCCGTGAGCGAGAGGTATTCGGCCTCGTTGTTGGTTCGTCGGCCCTCGAAGTTCAGCTCCACCGGCGGCTCCCATTCGCCGCCCGTTTCGCGCAGGCGGTATGAGCCGTAGCCGCGGCCCGGATTGCCCTTGCTGCCGCCATCGAAGACGATCTCCCAGCATATTCCGGCGCTCATCCGGCGGCCCCGTCGGCATCGCCTCGCACGTCCGCATCCGTCCCGCCTTCGCCGTCCCCGTCCGCCTCCACCGCAGTCGGTGGATCGATCACCACGAGCGGGTCGCCCTGGTTGACCGTGGCGCCGGGCGTGGCGGTGACCGTACGGACGAGGCCGGCGGCGGGACTTCGTAGCTCGGTCTCCATCTGCTTGGCCTCGTGGATGAGCGGGCGG
>JAJCYU010000065.1 GCA_029262755.1 Anaerolineae bacterium | reverse complement strand
CCGACGCCGACCGCGCCGCCGAAGCTCGATGCGGACCGGCCGATCCTCGTTCTGGACCGCGTGCACGTACGACCCGATCGGCCGGCCCCGGGTCAAGCCTTTGAGCTCGACGTCGATGTGGAGAATGTGGGCGACAGCGATGCGCTCGATATTCGGATGCAATGGACGGCGGATGCCTTCCTACCGGACCGTGGGAGCAGCGAGATCTATCGCGATCGCATCGAGCCGGGCGAAGAGCGCGACTTCGAAAGCGGTCTGCGGGTGGCGTCCACGACGGTGGCGGGCAGCCATCCGATCGCGATCACGTTGACGTGGCTCGATGCGGAGGGCGAGGAGTACAGCTTGCAGACCACGATCGGCGTCGAGGTCGTCGGCAACACCGCGACGCGGCCGCAGGTGGTGGTGATTGGTTCGCGCGTGCCCGGGCGGGTAGCGCCCGGCGTCCCGTTCACCGCCGTGTTCAACCTGCGCAACGTAGGAGGCAAGGATGCTCGCACGGTCTTGCTGGTACCCACCGCGGGACCGCTCGCGCTCCAAGGCACCGGACAAGGGGCTCCGTTGACCTTGCCCCCCGGCGCCGAAGGCAGCCTGACGCTGCGCCTGATCGCCGCCGCGCCGGGTGCGCCCGGCGCCACCCAGCAGGGCTTCGAGTTGCGCTACGACGACGCGGAGGGTGAGCGCTACACCGATGGAGTCAACATTGGGCTCAGCATCACGGACGATGCGGCCTTCGGTCCCTTGCCGATGATCGCCCGCTACGATGCCGGTGGAACGGTGCATCCGGGCGAGGTCTTCGATTTGGAGTTGGAGATTACAAACGTGGGCGTTGCGGCGGCGCGCAGCATGATGCTGGTGCTGGGAGGCGGTACCGGCGCGGGGGCGGGCGCGGCGGGCTCCGCGCTCGGCGTATTCGCCCCGCTCGACCGGAGCAACCGGCGGTTCATCGACGATCTGGCACCGGGTGCAAGCACCACGGTCTCGCAGCGCATGGTGGTGGACGGCGCTGCAAAGCCGGGCGTCTACGTGCTCGATATCGGCCTGAGCTACAACGACGTCGACGGCGAGCCGCTCTCGTCCAACGAGATCGTGACCATGCTGGTGAGCCGGCGGGTTTCGCTTGCGATCAACCCCTATGCGGTGGTCACGCAGACGATGGTCGGCGCCTCTTTACCTTTCGCCGTGGAGTTGATCAACGCAGGCGCGGCGACGGTGAGCATCGGCAACGTAAGCGTCGTGGGTGGTCGCTACATGGACGTCGAGTCGGTGCCGCGATTCGTCGGAGCCTTGGACCAGGGCGGCGCCGACCTGATCGAAGCCACGCTCAACCCACGAGCGCCAAGCGAGGACGCCGAGGTTCAGGTCGTCGTAGAGTACCTGGACGACTTCAACCAGACGCAGACGTTCACGGAAACCTTCGTGTTCGTCATCGATGACGTGCCGGACTTCGATGAAGGCCTCGAGGAAACCGCGCCCCCGCCGCCGGAGAGGGGCTTCTTCGCGCGCCTGCTACGGGGGTTGTTCGGGCTGGGCGCGTCGCCGCCGACGGAGCCAATGCAGGAACCCTCGATCGGTCCGGACCGGCCGCCCAATGGTCGCTCCAGCGGAAACGTAGAGCCGGCGGTGGAGGAGCGTGCCGTCCCGTGAGCCAACGCGACATGCTGCGCCTGATCCTGAGCAACCTCAACCGCATGCGCGGGCGCGTGGCGATGACCGCGATCGGCGTAATCATCGGAACGACGGCCGTCATCCTGCTGATCTCGCTCGCGGTGGGATTGCAAAACAGCACGCGCTCGCAGCTGGACTCCTTCGGCGATCTGACGGTCATCACGGTCTTCCCGGGTACGAGTTCCGGGGGGCCCTTCGGAGATGCGGACGGCGGCGGATTGCCACTCGACCGCGAAGCCTTCGTGGCGCTGAAGGAACTGGATCATGTCGTTGCTGTGACCCCACGAGAGAGCCTGCAAGGGAGTGCGGAGCTGATCGTGGGACGTGACTCGTTCTACGGTCAGGTCAACGGCGTGGACCCCGTGGCCGTGGAAAAACTGGGTTGGACGATGGCCGCGGGCCGCACACGAATCGGCGGCGGGCAAATCGTGGCGGGCTACAGCGTCTTCGAAGGGCAAAGCGGGAGCTTTATCTCCGTGGGCCGCGACGGCGCGATCACGGAGCGCAACGTCCGTGGCCGTGAGCCCACGGATCCGGTGAACATGGTGGGTCGCTCCGTGACGCTGCTGCTGACTCGATACGACGACGAGGGCAACGAGCTGACACGCCGCGAGCGTTTGCGGGTGGCCGGCATTATCGAAGAGTCGAGCGGCGAGAACGACTACAGCATCTTTCTGTCCCTGGATGAGCTGGACGAATACAACCGCTGGTACACGGGGACGCGCCGCAACCCGCGCGACGGCTACAGTCAGGCCCTGGTCAAGGTGGATGCGCGCGAGCACGTGGAGGACGTCGAGGCGGAAATTGAGGCGCTCCAGCTCAACAGCTTCTCGGCCATGCAGATGCTTCGCAGCATCAACCAGGTCTTTGTGATCATCCAGCTCGTGTTCGGCGGAATCGGCGCCGTGGCGCTGCTCGTCGCGGCGATCGGGATCGCGAACACGATGACGATGGCAATCTATGAGCGGACCAAGGAAATCGGGATCATGAAGGCGCTCGGCGCGTCCAACAACGACGTGCTCCGCATCTTCTTGGGCGAGGCCGGAGCCATCGGCTTGGTCGGTGGCGGCCTTGGTGTCGCCTTCGGCTGGATGGCAGGCTTTGCCATCGATCTCTTCTTCCGCGGCTTTCTGGCACGCCAGGGCGGCGGTGCGGACGCGCCCGAGCACATTGTGGTCACACCGCTGTGGCTCATGCTCTTCGCGATCGGCTTCGCCACCCTGATCGGCCTGATCAGCGGGGTCTTTCCTGCGCTTCGTGCGGCCAACATGAAGCCGTTGCGGGCGTTGCGGGCCGAATAGGCCTACAACGTGACAAGATCGACCCTCGACCGGTATCATCCCCCGTCGAGCAGACCACGCCATCGGAGGTACGCCATGGGGTCCAGTGCAAAGACGGGAACCGACGCGAGCGACGACTTGCTCTACGGCAAGCTCGTGCTGTGCTCGGGTACCGCGAATCCGGCGCTGGCCAACCAGATCGGCGCCTATCTCGGCGTAGATCTGCACCCCAGCGACATCCGACAGTTTCCCAACAGCAATACGTTCATGAAGCTCGATCGATCGGTGCGCGGCTGCGATGTGTTCTGGATTCAGCCGACCTGTGCACCGGCCAACGACAACCTCATGGAACTGTTGATCGCGATCGACATGCTGCGCCGTGATTCGGCAGGGCGCATCACCGCCGTTGTGCCGTACTACGGCTATGGGCGCAGCGACAAGAAGGACCAGCCCCGCGTGCCCATCACCGCGCGGCTCGTCGCCGACATGATCACGACCGCCGGCGCCGACCGGGTGCTGATGATGGATCTTCACGTCGGGCAGATCCAGGGCTTCTTTACGATTCCCGTGGACGACATCACCGCGCAGCACATGCTCGCCGATTGGGTGCGCGGGCAGGGCATCACCAACGGCGTTGTGCTCTCGCCGGACCTCGGGCGCGCGAAGGACGCACGGAACTTCGCCGAAGAGATCGATATGCCTCTTGCGTTGATCGAGAAGCGACGCAGCCGTGACGGAGGATCAACCGAGGCGCTGAACCTCATCGGCGAAGTCGATGGCTGCGATGTGGTGATCATCGACGAGGAGATCGACACGGCAGGCACCATGGTGCGCGCCGCGAACTTTGCAAAGGCGCGCGGGGCGCGGCGGGTATATGCGTTGGCCACCCACGCCATCTTCTCGCCTCCGGCCACGGAACGGCTGCGGGAAGCACCTTTCGAACGGATCGTCGTGACCAACACGGTGCCGATTCCCGCGGAAAAGCAGCTTCCCAACATCGAGGTGCTGGATGTCGGCCCCTTGCTCGGCGAAGTCATTCGGCGCATCCACACCGGCCTTTCGGTCGGCGAGATGTTCAACGAGTGACCGCTAGCGGCGACGGGTGACGATCGTCGTGGAGGCCATTGCCGCGTACGCGCCGTGGCTACTCGCGCTCCTCGGGCTCCTTGCGCTGCGAGAGGGCGCGAATGCGTTGCGGGCCGCCCAAGATCGACGGCACGCTGCCTTCGGCCTGGAACGCGAGTCGGCGACAGGGCGCATGGTGCGCGCGCTGATCACCCTCCTGCTTCTTGGCACGATCGCGCTTGGCGTACGTACGGTGGCCGGTGTGCTGTTTCCCGGCTTGCCCGTACGTATGGACGCGGAGACGGGCAACGAGCCCTTCGCGGCACCCACCGTGGTCGCACCGCTGCCGCTGCCGATCGAGCGCGCGACCGATACCCCTGCGCCCACGGCGACGCCGCCTCGGATCGTGACGGCGACACCGCGCGGGGGATGAAGCGACGATCGACAGTCGTTTCCAGGGCCGCGTGGCTGTTCGCGTGCGAACTCAGTGCAGGCCCTTCCCCATTCCCCCCGTTCCTCTTGTCCGTTCCTGCCCGGCTCTATTCCCGGTTCCTGCCACTCGCCCTACGAACCGCTAGCGGGGGGTGGGCGTGGGATCGGAGGGGAGCGGAGGACGCCTCGTGTACGGTATGAAGATCGTGTGCCGCGGGCGATCTTCGGTGGGCGTCGGGGTGACCGACGGCGTCCCCGGACCGGTCGTCGGCTCCGTGGTCGGTGTTCGCGTCGGGGTGCCCTTCGTCGCCGTTGCGCTTGCGGTCGGCGTTGCACTCGCCGGCACCTTCACCGTTGCCGTGGCGCTGGCGCGCGACGTCGCGGTCGCCGAAGGAGCGGTGGGCGCATTGGTCGGCGTCGCTGGTGCGGTCACGCCTTCGAGGCGGGTATAGAAGATGCGTGCCTCCGCGCCGCTGCCGAGCACATATACGGCGTGCACGGAGCTGCCGTCGAAGGCGAGCGCGGGCGAGCGTACGCTTCCCTGATCGACTTGGTGCGTGTCTTCGGACGGCGGCGGGCCCAGTCGGAAATCGATCGCGTCGGTCGGGGGGCTGCCCTCGCGCCAGGCAAGCATCGCGCCGATACCTTCGCCGAAGGCGAGGCCCGGTGCGCTCGAAAGGACACCCGCCGAGTCGCTGAAGTTGTGGATTTTCTGGCTGCTCGCGCAATCGAGCAGGATGTCCGGCAACCCGGGCACCTCGCCGATCCGCTCCTGCCACGCTACGCACACGTCGTCCGCGCTGACCACCAGCCGCGGGCCCGAACCCTGTTTCTGCTTGTTGAGCCACTTCGGTTGCCGCCAGGTCAACGAGTTCTCGTCGCGCTGATGCTCCGCCCGCCAGACGCGCCCTTCGGTCCGGTCGCCGAACGCCACGTGGGTGCTCCAGGCGGCCCATACGCTGCCTTGGTCTTCGTGATCGGCGTCGATCGACGGCGACTGCACGTCATCGAAGCCGCTGTCGATCGGACCACTGAGCTCCACGGTGCCGTCGAGCCCAAGTCGGGCTGCATAGGCGGTGCGCGTGTTGTTGCGGTTGTCGATCCAGGCCAGCCACAGTCGGTTGGGCTGTGCGACGTCCACGGCCAATGTTGGCTGGTTGCCTTCTTCCGCCTCGTCGATCACGTTGTCCGGCGTCACGGTGAGCTCTTGGCTCCACTCAAGCCCCTCCGTGTCCCAACGCCGCAACCGAATGGTAGGTTTGTCGCCCACATAGGCAACCGGCTTTTCGAACGCGACGAACACGCGCCCGCCGGACGCGGTCAAGGAGACGGCCTCGCCCGGCGTCTGGAATATCTTCGGGACGGACCAGTCCGATGTGACCCACGAAGCATCGCGCAGGTCGTACGGGCGGAAGCGGTGTACGAGATCGTAGTGGCCGGGAAGGTGCAGCGATGCCTGCTGCCACACGACGTGGATCGTGGCCAACTGAGCAGCTTCGTCGATCGCGATCGCGACACTGGGCCGGCGTGCTTCCCCTGCGACGGAGAGCTGCGACCGGTCTTGGTTGACCAAGGCAGGCACGGCGGCGATCGCCGGCCCCGACGCGGGCCGGGCGCTTGCGCCGGCGTGCCCGGGGTGCGCGGAGGCAAGCCCGAGCATCAAGATGCTCAGGAGGCCGACGAGCGGCAAAGCGGAGGCCCGAACCCAGCGCGCTTGCATGGTCACTACTCTTCCCAATCCGTTTCGACGTCCAATGCGATCCAACCGTCTGCGCCATCCGATTCGAGGCGTACCCTCGCCCACAATCCGACCTCGGTCGGCGCCAGTCGAGAGTCGACGACGGCGAGTGAGCTGACCTGGAAGGTCACGCTCTCGCCGGCCGCGGAGCGCACCGTCCAAGCGCCGATCAGGCTTCCCGCCGGCAGGGATTCGATCCGCCCGGCCAGCGAACGTGGGCGCGTGGGCGTGAAGATCTCGATCTCCTCCGCGTCGATGGTGA
Source organism: Anaerolineae bacterium (assembly GCA_029262755.1). GTDB lineage: Bacteria > Chloroflexota > Anaerolineae > Epilineales > Epilineaceae > JAJCYU01. The sequence goes on along the minus strand of JAJCYU010000065.1, from coordinate 7,366 downwards.
TGCGGCCACCCGACGAATCCGCGGCGGGCACCGTGGCACCGTACACGCGCACGCCCGTGCCGGGCCGCGGCGGCTCCGGGTCCTCGCCGGGGACGATTGAGCCCCCCGTTACCAGCGTGCCGACCATGACCCGTACGTCGTAGCGACCGACGGACCAGAGTTGTCGCAGGTCGGGCACTTGCACGTCTTCCGCCGCGATGGCCTTCTGGACGATGCCCTCGATCTCGACGAACTCGCGGGCCGCGTTGCGGCCGGCGACGTTGATCGTGTGCGCGGTCAAGCTGCCGTCCGGATTCCGTTCGCCTACGACGGACGCAACGGCCCCCACGCTGAGCCGACCGTCCACGACGGTGCGCTCCACGATATAGGTCCTGCGGCCGATGACGGAGATCCACGCGGGCAGGCCGGTTGTTGGGTTCGGATCCTCGGCAATCTTGTCGATCCGACCCACGAGACGCTCGGTGGGACGGAATCGAATGAAGCGAATCCGCTCGGCGACGTAGCGGTCCGGTCCGAAGCGAAGCGCGTCGATGCTTACCAGATCACCGGGATGCGGGGTCACCGCGTCGGGTTCGATCCGGGTGCGCTGGTCGGCTTCGATGCGCACCGCGGCTCCACTGTTGTCGGAGCGCAGAACCAGCAAGCAGCACGACAGGAGCGGCGTCGGCAACGGCGCTTGTAGGACGCCTTCGATGACCTCTCGTTTGGGCGGGGCATCTTCGGCCCTACGATCGACGATCTGACAGCCGTCGGCCAGCTCCAGACGAATGCTGAAGGTCTCGCCAGGATCGTTGACGCCTTCGATGAGGCCCGCAAACCGCAGCCGCAGCGTGTAGTTGGACGTGGGTAGCAAGATGGTGGAACGCACGCCGACATCCAGCGGTGACGCAGCGCGGCTGCCGGCCCAAAGAACGGTTTCCACACCCGCCTCGTCGATCAGCACGACTTGACGCAGCGGCTCTAGCCGTTGCTCGGTCGGCCATTCCACGCGTAGTCCTACGAGTTCGCCGCCGCGCGTCGCGTCGCGCGAGCGCAGGCTGGCCAGCACGTCGATGTCCTGCAAGCGCACATCGTTCAGTTCGTAGGGGCATTCCTCAACCGGCCGGGGTGCGAGTGGACGGCTGATAAGCAGATCTTGGCACGGCAGCTTGTCGGCGCCGTCGAACGAAAGCTGCATCAGGTAGCCGTCCACCGCCGGCGGCCGTTCGAAGCTAAGCCACAACTCCTGGCGCGCGTTGCGCGGTAGGAGGGGCCGCATATCCGCCGCGAGCGGCAATGTGAACGCCACCGTGGAATGAGGCTTCGAACCCTTGAACAGCGACGTGCCGTCGAGCGTAATGCCCGTCAACGCACCGTTCTGGGCATTCCACGCCAACGCGACCTCGCGCAGGCGCGCATCGCCGCCGGCGTTGCTCAAGTCCAATCGCAGACCGTTCCGTTCCGGGACCGCGACCGGTTGACCCGCCGATACGTTGCATCCGGTCACCGTCTCGCGGCCACTAAATGCTACGCGGCAGCCGCCCGAACTCTCGACCACGACCGTGTATGCCGCACGCCCGATACCGCCCGATCCGCCGGACGAAGCGTCCGGAGGGGCGCCGCCGAAGCGCAGCCGTAGCTCCGCGCCGCCCTGCGCCGCGAGCACGACGGATTCCCGCAGCGAGACCGTCGCAGGCGACCGTGTTTCCTCGCCGCTCCAGATCGCCTTACCGTCCGCGGTCACCTCGACCAGCGGACCGTTCAGCGCAACCGGCCAGAACAAGGAGACGGAGCGCAAGCCGATGGGGAAGGCCTGCGAGTTGGAGACGCGCACCAGGGCCAGGCCGTTCTCGAAGGACATGTCCCGCGCCGTGAGACCGCAACTGGGCGCGCCAAGCCACGTCGTTGCGGACGTGGAACAGGTCTCGGATGCGATCGTGATCACATACGGTGCTTCCGCCACGGGTTTCGCGAAGACGAGGCCCAGCGTCAGCCGCTCGCCGTCCAGGAAGTGCAACCCACGACCGAGCAAACGATCCAGCGGCAGGGTGGCGGGCGACTTGGTCAGCGGCTCGTCGAGCGTGATGCGATTGCGGCCGTTGACCTCGAGCGCCAGGAGCGCACCGTTGGCCTCCACGGGCCACGAGGCCCGCAATGCGCGTAGCGTTCGTGGATCGAGACTCTGACCCGTGCCTCGGAACGTGACCTCGATGACCTCGCGCCGTTGATCCGCGGGGCGTGGTCCCTCGAGCACCTCGAGGCCGCAGGGCGACTCCTTGGCGATCGGCGCGAGCACGACCCGGCAACCCTGCTTCATATGGATCACGATGGGGCCGGGCGTCCAGGGCAGGCCGTCGACCGGGAGCTCGAAGCGCAGCCCGAGCTCGGCCGTCGCGCCGGGAGCAATCGCCGGAGCGTCGGCGAGCGAGACGAACGCGGGGCTCGCCACATCGCCCTCGAAAAGCACACGTTCGCGGCCGGTTGCATCCTTGCTGACTACCTGCCGCAGACGCGCGCTTCCTGCCCAGCCGAGTTCAACGGCGCCGGGGGCGGCGTCCGCCGCGCCCGTGTTCTGCAACCGACCCCATAGCTCGCCGTTCTCGATGGCAACCTGGTCGAGTAGACCGACGATGGAGCAAGACAGCACAGCCCCCGGAACGATGCCGCCTGGACCCGCAGTCGGTGTCGCCTGCTGAAGTAGCGAGGCGGTTTCGCCGTCCGGAGCGGAGGGCGTCGAGGAGAGCAAGGTGGATACGGCGCCGGCGCCCAGCAGTGCGAGCGCGAAGGCCGACACCGTAAGACGCCCGCGGATTGCGCGGCGATCAGACGAAGAACGTGGCGCTGCTACGCGCCCCGCCTCCGCCCCGTTGATCCGCCCGTCGCTGATGCGTTCAGCCATGCCGTGATCCGCCCACTCGTGATGTCGTTGAACGTCGTTTGATGCGTCGTATGTGCTCTGTGGGGAGCGCGGCGATTATAGATCTCGCGCGACCCGCCACCCAAGCCCCTGCCGGGGGCCTGCGCACTAGCTTGATTCCTCGTCGTCCGGTGGTGCCTGGCCGGGCGGGGGGACGCCGGGAGCACCAGGATTCGGCGGCGGCTCGATACCCGGCGCTCCACCGTCCGGCAGGACGGTGGGCGTTGGGATCGGCTCGACCGTTGGCGTCGCTGTCGGTACCGGTGGGGTCAGCGTTGCGGTCGGCATGGGCGTGCCGGTCGGCGGGGGTGCGAACAACTGGAACTTGCTTGCGCGCAGGAGGCCCTTGTTCTCGTCCACGATGGTCGCCGTAAGCTGGACCCGGATTCCGGCGGCAAGAGAGTCGAGCGTGCCGCCCTGAATGCTCGTATCGGAGGGCACATCGACGTGCCAGCGTCGTCCATCGAAATCTTCGAACTCGACACGCATCGGCGAGGCGTCGCGATCGACACTCTTCACGGTTCCACCCATGACGATCGTGCGCTCCGCAGGCTGCTGCGTGCCACCGTCCGCGGCGTTGTCGAGCACGCGCAGGCGCTCTACATAAAGTCCAGCCAAGCCGCAGTCGCGGTAGTGCAGCTGCACGCGCACGCCGGCCTCAACCTGCCCGACGAGCGCGTCTTCCGCCATCTCGTTGAGCCTGAACTCCGTGTCCTCGCCGTGCAGCCGCAGGGATTGACCGGCTTCATAGGCGGCGACCACGGCAATGCGCTGTCCGTTCGAGCAGCTGGGCGCCTTGACACGGCCGGCGAAGCTCTTGGCCACCCACATCCGCCCGTCGTCGCGCGGCAGCACGTCCAGCGCCACCCGCGCTCCGGGACGCATCGCGGACCATTCGGTAGCCACGTTCTTGTCCAAGGCTAGGGCCGAGACATCGATCTTGCGTTGGTTCGCCGCGTCCTCGCCGATCTGCAACACGAGGACCCAGTGACCGGCGTCCACGTTGTGCGACAGATCGACTACGTAGCCGCGTACGACTTCCGTATCCGGCCGCGCAACGGACTTACCGGGCCGCGGCGGCGTGGCGGTCGGCGTGGCGGCGAGCGTCGGCGTCAAGACCGGCGTTAGCGTCGGCAGCGGGATCGTTGCCGTGGCGCTGACGGTCGGGCTGGCGGCCGGCGTTAGGGTTGCGCTGAGGGTCGCGGTGGCGGAGACGGGCACCGTCGGCACGAGGGTCGGCGTGCCCGTACCCGAGGGGTTCGGAGAGGCCGGAGTCCGTTGTGTTGCGGTGGTGGTGGGCGTCGCGGTGAGCACCTCGGTGGGTGTCAACAACCCGATCCGCACACGCAGAGCCCGCAGACGCTCGGTGCCGGTCTGGACGCGCACCGAGATCGGCGCTCCACGCGGCACGGCGTCCATGTCCGGATAGCCGGCCGGCAAGCTGAACTCCGTGTCGGCGTCCCAACCGACGATCACCAGCTCCAGGCCTAGATCCGGTTCGTCCTGCTCGACGGCTACGTGGATAGAGCCGTAGCCGCTGGAGCCTTCACCGACACGCTGATATCCGGCGAGGCGACCGCTGAACTCCGCAACTTCCTTGCGACCGTCGTCCTGCAATTGACGGACTTCCTGCACCCGATCTTGCTCAATCTGGCCGCGCCACGTGTCGGCCCGCTCCGGGCTGACCGGTGACAACGCGCCCACGACTACCAGACGGGTGCTGCGCGAAAGCCGCTTCATCGCATACAGCGGTTCGCCGGGCAGGGTGTTGGCATAGGCCGGATAGGCAACGGCGTTCGCGCCGAGGAACATGAGCAAAACGCCGGCCGCCATCGCGGCGGCGCGGGGCCCGGAGGCCAAGCCGCCGTTCACGAAGCCGCGCAACGTGGCAAACCACGCCGCGACGGCTGTTTCGCGCACAGGGCGTCGTGTTTCGGCTGCCCGCTGCCCGGTGCGGGCCATGGCGACGCGGTGACGACGCGCTTCTGCGCCGACCGCGAGGAAGCGTGCTCTGCCCGCGGCCAGACCGTCGGCCGGGATCGGCGCCGTGACGTGATCCGTGGTCACCCAGCCCGCCACCGCCAGCAAATCGCGTAGCATGGCCTGATCCGCAGGTGTACCCGCAGCAAGCAACGCGCTCTCGACGTTCGTGCCCGCCTTCACGCGGGCGACCGCTTGGTCGAGCCGCTCCAGCAACGCGGGCGATACGTGGTCCTGTGCAACGGCGCTCGCGGCGACGGACGCCGCAGCGAGGAAGCGTTCGCGGGCCGATGCCTCGGACGGCACGGGCGGCACGACGGCTTCGGTCTGCGCGTGTTCGGCCATAGACAGCAGTGCCATCAACTCCGGGCGACTCGCGGCCGGCACACCGACGGCGCGCAGCGCATCCATCGCGCTGCGCAACGGCTGTTCTCGGCGCCACGTCAGCGCGGCGTCCAACCAATCACTCTCGGAGCCGGCAGCCGCGCTGCGTTCATCTGCGGCCGACGTGTCCGTCTGTTGGGCTGCATGCACGAGCTCCGACGCGGCACTCTCGTGCGCAGCCTCAAGCGAGGCGCCCGCGGCCTGGACTACAGAGCGCGCCGTCGCGGCCACGGTCAGGAATCGCGATCGCGCACGCGCCACGGCCGCATCCTTGTCGGGCACGGTCCATACGTCGGAACGCAGGTGCGCGGCAAGGTCGAGGAGCGGTGCCAGTGCGGCGGCAACGGCCGGTTCATCGCGATGTGCGCTGAGCGCGGCATGGACGTCCGAACCTCCGGTGATGCGCTCGATGGCGGCATCAAGGGCGGGCGCCAAGCCGTCCGTGGCGAAGGTCTGTTGGACCGAGTGCTTCGAGGCGTGCCCGTTGCGGGCATCCGCGGGCTTCGTAGCGGTCTGCGCAGCGGACGCCGTCACAGACGACGCCATCGAGCGCGCCGTCGCCAACAAGCGATCCAGGCCGGCGGCCAGCGCGGCCGACGCCTGCGGCTCGACGGCCGCCGCTTGTACGCGCTGCGCCGTATCCAACAAAGGACGTAATGTTGCGACGGTACGCGGACGACCCGCCAGCTCGGCGAGAATCTGTTCGGTAGAAACACCTGCAGCGATGCGCGCCAAGGCGCGATCGAGAAGCTCGGGCAGGTCGGCGGCGCCGTGCATGAGGGAGGCGTCTTCCGATGTCCGCGCGGCCTGGCCGTCCATGACTGGATCGGCGAAGGCTGGATCGGAATGCATGCCGGCAGCTTGTGGTGTGGTCCCGCTGCGCATCGCCTGCGCGGCGGCCAGCATGCGAGCGCGTCCGGGGCGCAAACCCCGAGGCGCGGGCGGCGGCGTGACGCCGGTCAACGCGGCCGTGTCGGCCAGGTCGGATGCTGCCGTGCTACGGCCGACGGATGGAGCACCGGTAACCGATACGGAACGCGCCCCCGCGCCATCCCGGCCATCCAGGGCCTCCGCGACCCCAAGCAGCGCACGCAGCTCCGCCGCGAGGTCGGGGAAATCCGCCAAGCATTGTTCTAGGCTGTCCCCTTCGCGCATGCGGACCACACACGCATCGAGGGCTTCCGCCACTCGTGCGTCCGGGTGATCCCCGTTGCGCTTCCCCTCCCGCATGCTCGCCTTCCCCCGTTCCGAATTCGAAAAAACCGTCCAATCAAGCCAAACCAAAGCCAACCCTGTTACGCGGGTACTTCCGCGTGTCTCTCTGTGCCCACCACCCTACGTAGAGCCGTGAGCGCCCTATGCTGAAGCGCCTTGATCGCGCCCTCGGTTTTGCCGAGGATCTCCGCGACCTCCGCGTTGCTGAGACCTTCCACGAACTTCAAGATCACCACCTGCTGCTGCTCGTCGGTCAGAAACCGCATGCCGAGCCGTAACTGGTTGGAGTGGAAGAGTCCTTCAAAGGTCATCGAATCGTTGTCGGGTGCCATCCAGCGCTCGTCCAGCTCCACGCCATCCCGTTTGCTGCTTCGTCGGAAGTGATCGACCACCAGATTGTGAGCGATGCGATACAACCAACCCTGCAGGCTCGTCTTCCAAGCCCTGTCCTGTTGGATCGCCTCGAGCATGCGCACGAAGACGTCGCTGGTCAGGTCCTCGGCCACCGAACCGTTGCCGGTACGGTGGTAGACGTAGCTGTAGAGCTTGCTCGCGTATTGATCGTAGATCTGGGCCAGCGCTTCCGGCTCGAGAGCCTCGGCGCGTCGACGCAGGTCCTTATCCTGTTCGCTCACGGTGTGCACTCCGCTCGTGCTATCGCACTTAAAGACGCGAGACCCATGCTGGGAGATACGGCAGGGTCGCTACGGTACCTTCAACGGGCCGCGGGCGCGGCGCGCTACGGGCATTTCTATGGGCACAACGGCCTGTTTGCTGCGACCGATCCGCGGACCCGTTTCATGCGCTTCGGCCGAGGTGGACGAACTCCCCGCCCGCGCCCAGCGCCAACCCCAGTCCATCGTGGGTCCATCATTTCCGGGTGATCGCCGA
>JAJCYU010000064.1 GCA_029262755.1 Anaerolineae bacterium | reverse complement strand
CGCGGCCCTTGCTGACGCCGGCTCGGGCACGACGCTCGACCTCCTCGCCTCGGCCTGGGAACAGTGGGTGGGCCCCTTGCAACGTGTGCAGGCGGAGGGTCCGGACATCGTGCGCCGCGTCGGCATCTGCAGCGGTGGTAGCGGGGCGATGATCGCCGAGGCGGCCGCCGCGGGCTGCGACACCTTCGTGACGGGCGAAACCAGCCACGCCCACGCGCACGATGCCGCGATGTACGGTCTCAACGTCCTCTGGGGTGGGCACTACCAGAGCGAGACGGTGGGCGTGCAGGCCGTGGGCGAACACCTCGCGCTGCGCTTCGGCGTGGACTTCGAGTTCGTGGACCTCCCGACGGGCGTGTAGCGGCGGCCGGGGCCGCGCCGGAGCGGCAACGGGGACGAGGCGCCGTGGAGCGATCGATCGAGGGTTGTGCAAACCGTTGGCCGCGCCGTGCGAACGTCCGAGCGCGACGCAATGCGCACCGACACGCGAACCAGCGTGCGAGTCGCAATGCGAACCTCCATGCCCAGCTCCGAGCAATCCTTTCTGAAATTGCCCGTTGACAGCGGGGTCCCGAACCCGTATGCTGGCCACCGCTCCGGCGGATGGCCGGTGCGCGGGAGTCCCAAGGCCGCTACGCAGTACGGCGGCCGCGCGCAAACCGAGGAGGGTTTGAATGGTGAATGTAATCAGGAGTACCTCGAACTAGCGCGCCTGGGCTCTGGTCACCATGACCCCGACCAGTCTCTCCGCGGGCGCGCTGCCCGCGGTTTTTTGTTGTCGACGGCCATCGGTCGTCGAGCGACGGTCACGCATCCGACCTCGCGCCGTGGGCAGTACGCCCCGGCGCGTTTCTTGTTGTTTGAGGCGAAGTTTTGGGCACGGACCGGTGTGGTCCGCCCTTGCTCTCGGGACTATCGCCCGAGGGTGCCATCTGAGTCTTGGCCGTTTGGAACGATCCGTCGGCCCATTTTGCAGGGAGCCGCAACCATGTCTGCAGTAGCATTGCCCAAGCATCCACGCACGCATCACGTGCGGGCATTCGACGAGCGCGATTACGATGCAATCGTCGAGATCGCCAACCGCTGTTTCCCCGAATATCCCGAGACGGTCGACGAGTGGCGCTTCAACGACGCTCGACGCGACCCCAAGCTGCACCACGAGCGCAGGATCGCGGAAGACGACACGGGACGTGTTGTCGCCTTCGGCACGCTCAACCACCTGTCGTGGTCCTACAACCCGCATCGACTCTGGCTTGATATCAACGTTGACCCCGATCATCGCAACGAAGGTATCGGCGCCACGCTCTACGACGATCTTCGCGCAAAGGCAGCGGCGTTCCAACCGGAGCGCTTGCTCGCCGGCGCACGCGAAGACTTTCCGATCAGCCGCGGCTTTCTGGAGCGCCGTGGCTTCCGCGAAGGCATGCGCGAGTGGGAGAACCACCTGCAGCTCGCCGACTACGATCCTGCGGCCTGGCAAGGCCGGATCTCCGCGGTCGAGGCGGGCGGCGTGCGCATCGCGACCCTGAGCGAGCTCCAATCCGATCCGCAGTGGGAGGACAAGCTCTACGCATGTTGTGAGGCGTGCAGCGCCGACGTGCCAAGCACGGAGTCGCACACGCCGGCGGACCGCGACACGTGGATCAAGCGAGTTCGCGACAACCCCAACATGATCGCAGAGGCGTTCGCGATCGCGGTGGATGAAGCCGCCGGCACCTACGTCGGCGTCAGCAACCTCTGGCGGCAACAGGCGGCGCCCGAAGAATTGCACACAGGCCTGACCGGTGTGCGGCGCGAGTTTCGGCGCAAGGGTGTGGCGACGGCCATGAAGTTGCGCTCTCTGCGATGGGCCAAGGAGGAGGGTTTCCGCCTGGTCAAGACTTGGAACGCCACCGGCAACGAAGGCATGCTCGCAATCAACGACGCGCTGGGCTTTCAGCGTCAGCCGGCGTGGATCGACTATGTTGTCGACTTGGACGAGACGGGTGCTCCGCGCCAGGTGTCCGAGGAGAAGGCGGGTCCGTCCGCCTAGGCGCGGGCTCCCCGACGTGGTTAGCCTGCGACGTAGTTCCGAGGGATGGTGACAGACAGCACATTCAAAAGGTGGCGGGCGTGACGGCGTCCGCCGCCTTGTGCGTGCTAGCCTGAGCACACTTCGATCCCGTGGTCGAAGTTGAAACGAGAGCAGCGGGCCGGTTTGACGGGGAGCGCCCCGTGCCACCGGGAGCCCGAGCTCCACACGGGGTGGCGGCCGCATCCAACGGGTGTGGCCGTCGCTCTGTGCATGACGTTTCACCCACGCATTGCACGCTCGCGTAGCCGCGGGCATCATGCGCGCCGTCCACACGCGTAGCACCCGAGGCCCCGGGTGCCTTCCCGCCTGCCCGGTAGGTTGCGGTGGACAGGAGGGGGACGATGAATCGAGCTGGAACCGCGGACGATCCGCGCGACCTCATGCGCCCCATGGCCTTGTTCGCGGGTTTGAGCGAGGCGGAGTTGGAGCGTGTGGCAACGCCGGTGCGCATGCGCCGCGTGCCGGACAATACGAACCTGATCAGCTTGGAGCAGCGCGGCAACGAGGCCTATCTCATCGTAGAGGGCACCGTTCGCGTTCAGGTGGAGCAGGAAGACGGAAGCACCGTGATCCTCGCCTACCTCACCACGGGCGATTTGGTCGGCGAGATGGGCGTCGTGGAGCGCTCGACGCGTTCGGCAACGGTCAAGACCCTCGAGGATTGCCGTCTGCTCGAGATGGAGCGTGGCCACTTCAACGACTGTCTGCGCGAGATTCCTCGCCTGGCATGGAACCTTCTGGCCATGATGAGCGGCCGCCTACGGTTCGCGAACGCGCGCATCCAGCTGATGCGCTACGACGTCGCCAAACGGCTCGCGCGCCAGCTCCTCGCCTTCGCAGATACGATCGGCATCGTCAACGACGACGGCTCGATCTCGATCCCGCTACGGCTGACGCAAGAGGATCTCGCCAATATCATCGGCGCATCCCGTGAACGCGTGAACCGCATCATCCGTACGTGGCAAAAGCGCAAGCTGATCCGAGTCGACCCCGGCCACCGCATCGTATTGCTTGATCCGGACCGATTGGACGACTTGTACCGCTAGCTTCTCTCGAAGTGCGGAGCCCGTCCCGACCACCGCCCTCGAAGCGAGTGGGGTCGACCTGCGTGCATCCTATTGCCCGCAACCATGGAGGAACGCGCCCGATGAACCCGATCGAGAATGGTCCCGTGGCCCGACGAGAGGTGTTGCGCACTCGCTTCGATCGATCGCTCCTCCCGCTCGTCCTTGCCCTGGGCCTCGTAGCCGGCACCGTCGCCTGCGGCGCCCCGGAAGCGCCGGCCAGGCCTTCGGTGCCGATTGCGCCGGCGAACGCAGCGACGTTGATCGAGTGGCCGCCCGTCCCGATCGCGGTGAGCTGGGTCGGCGAGCTCGCGTTCCAGCCGGGCGGTGCGTTGCTCGGCGTAGCGGATGAGAACGGCGGCTTTCAGCTCATCGACCCCTACACGGGCGAGGGGGCCGGTGGCGGTGGGGGCTTGCGGGGTTTGGGGTTCAGCCCGGACGGGAGCCTCGCGGCCACCGCGGGCTTTCGCTCCGTGTCGCTCTGGAGCACCACCGACGAGGGCGGTGGCCGCGCTTCCGAGTACCGTGGCCACCAGGATTGGGCGAACGATGTCGCCTTCTCCCCGGACGGCGCGTGGGTGGCGTCCGTAGGCGGCGGACACCTCGAGAAGTACGACCGCCACATTTGGGATTCTGCGACACGCGACAAGCGCTGGAGCACGACGTCCAAGCACGCCCTACGCACCGTGGCGTGGTCACCGGACGGTAGCCTGCTCGTCGACGGGGATACCTCGGGGGCGATCCACCTGTGGAACGTCAGCGGTGAGACCCCAACCGCCGCCGAGCCTCCGACGATCGACGCCCACGATACCGTGCTCACCGACCTCGCCTTCCATCCGGACGGCCTGCTGTTGGCCTCGTCGTCGGGCAACGGAGACGTCGCGCTGTGGTCCATGCCCAGCGGCGAGCAAGCCGCGCTGTTCTCCGACCCCGACGCACAGTGGGCCGAGGATCTGACGTGGTCACCCGACGGCGCGCTGCTCGCCGTGGCCGACCGCGACGGGTCGATCCGCGTGTGGGATCCGAATGCTCCCGACGCGCCCCTGGCTACGATCGCGCTCGGCGGCGGTGACGTGCGCGCCACGGGCGGTGGGGTGCTGCGCGCTACGGCCGTGGAATGGGCGCCGGACGGCACGTGGATCGCGGCGGGCAGCTCGGACGGCGCGACGCGCATGGTGGCGTTGCCGCAGGAGTAGAGGTGTAGCGCGCAGCCCTATGCACCGAATCTCGCGTTTCCTGCCGGGGTGATCCGCGTCTTGGCTTAGCGAATGCGCCAGTGCTTGCCTCAGGAGACGCGTTATGCGCCTGGGTCCTCCCTTCTGCCGTGCCTTGCTCATGCTCACTTCCCTGTGGATCGTGTCGGCGACGGCGAGCCAGAGCCTGACCCCGACCACGAACACGTCGATCGCCCATGCCCAGCCTCGGCAGCCCGGCCACGGCGGCCTGGAGCTCGTCGACGCGTTCGGCGGCACCACGCGTGCCGTAGCGTCCCTGGGTGGACTGGTGTTGGTCGGCGTTGGCCTTCACGTGGACGTATGGGACGCGCACGACATCCTCCGGCCACGCTTGATTGGCCGGAGCGAGCTCCTGCCGGGAATCGTCGACGAGTTGGCGGTCGGTCCATCCGTGGCCGTCGTCGCGCTGCGCGACGGCCCTGTCCAGGTGCTCGATCTGCGTGATCCTTCTTCGCCGCGTACCGCGGGCGAGGTCGTTCCACGAGGTGAGTGGGTGGCACGGGAAGACGGCGGCGGCGTGGTCACCGTCGGCGGCGGGAGGACCGCGGTGGTCGCGGCGCCCGGCGGCCTGCGCGTCTACGATCTGAGCCGTCCGGACATGCCGGTGCCGCTGCCGTCCGTATCGCTGCGCGGCACCCCGCGCGGTCTGGTGAGTAGCGGGAATCGGGTCTTTGCCCTCATCCAGCATTCAGCGGCGGATGGTGGGTGGATCGTGCACCACTTTGACGGCGCAACGCCGGGTGCCGCGCTACGACCGACCGGACAGCGGCCGGTGTTCGCCGGCACCCAGGATCTGCTGGCGGCCGATGGAGATCGCCTGGCAATGCGC
>JAJCYU010000063.1 GCA_029262755.1 Anaerolineae bacterium | reverse complement strand
AAGTGCGGGTGATCGGCTTCGGCCGAACACCCGCGTTTCGTTGGGAGGGTGCCATGTCGAGCCCTAGCGCGTGCTGCCGGCCCACGGAAGATACGTGGCCGGTGCGAACATCGGGTCAGGCGTGGCGTGAGGAGTCGGGCTTGCGCTTGGATCGGGTGTCGCGCTGGCGGGGGGAGGGACCGAGCTCGCGAGCACGGTACGACGCAGCCGCGCACCCTCGGCATCGTAGCGATCGAGCATCAGACCATCCTCCGCCGTCACAAGCACGTACCGGCCCGGATCGCCCAACGCGCCAACCGAGACGGCGAGCACCGTGCCATCAATCTCCCATTCGTTCGTAGCAGTGCCGGTGTCGTCGAAGGTTAGAATGGATCGGTCCGTCGCGACCAGGAGTTGGCCGTCCGAGGCGAGCGTGAGGTCGATTCCTTGCTGCCCGACGCTCGATTCTGTGACAAGCTCTCCTTCGTCCGTGTAGCTACGAATTACGATGCCTTCCGAGGCATCCCACTCGAGCACGAAGGGCACACCGCCGAGTGAGGTCGTGACCGCCAACGGCTGACCGCTGAGACCCCACATTCCCTCGGTCACCCCGTTCGCATCCAATCGAACGGAATCGCCCCGATCGTCGACGACGAGGAAGCCTCCCGCCGGATGCGCCGCGAAGGAGCGAGAAGCATCAGACGGCGACGCGACGAGGAGGGTTCTGCCGGCAATGTCGAAAGACCGGAGTTCCGGCGTACCGTTGTCGTCGGTGAGGACGAAGACATCGCCCCGACGAGCCGCCAGGTCCCTAGCCGGCCCCCCGAGCTGCCAGGTTGCTTCGATCGCACCCTGCTCGTCGAAGCGCGTGACCGTGCGGGTGCCTAGCGTATCCGCGGCCACGTAGGCGCGGCCCGAGGCGTCCAATGCCAACGACGCGGGCGCCGGAGCGTCCCGCCACTCCCGATTGACGCTCCCGGTCGTTGAGTACGCGCGCACCTGCGGGGCGTACCAATCACCGTCGATTGCATAGAGCGTGTCGCCGACGGCAGCGAGGGTTACGGGCTCGTCCGCCACGAGTGTTTCCACGGTGCCGTCCGTCGCAACACGGTATACACGCCCGCCCGCGACCGTCCGGCTCGCGATGTAGACGGGGCCGGCAGGGGTCGCGCGATCCACACTGAGGCTGCGCGCCTCCCCGGCGACACGGATGCGGCGGCGCTCCTCGCCCGAATCGTCGAGCTCGATCAGCGAGGACCCACCTTGTTCCGGCCCGCGTACCAACAACCAAACACCCCCGTCGCCAGACGGTGCTGCGTCCACGATTTCCTCGTCGATGAGCCAATCGTCCAGGGCTTCTCCCTCTACAGAGTACACAGCAAGCCCGCTGTCCGGGATGGCAACCGCGACACGGCCGTCGGTGGTGACGGCGAGTGCGGTGGGGACCTCCTCAAGCTCCCATCCGCCCACGGGTCTTCCGGCGAGGGTATACCGAACAATCCGAGGCGCGTCGACCTCGGCGACGATTGCAAACACGTCGCCGGCCGCGCGCGCGGTCGCTGCCGTCACGGTGCCGTCGCCTGCCCAGGAGTCGACCAGGGTCCCCGCCCCGTCGTAGCGGCGAGCCACATGGCGTCCGATCCTGGTCGTGATCACGAGCACCCCACCGTCCGAGACGGCCGCGAGGCGTGGTGGAGGCGTGCGCTCATCCATTGGTTGGAACAAGTTCGACGAACGGATAGCCGATTCCCCGGCAAGCAGCCATGCCAGTGCAAGGGCGGAACCCGCGAGGATGAGCATGGTGGTCCGGTTGCAGGGCAACCGTCGTGGAAGCGTCTTGGTCTCATCGAGGATCACAGGGATCTCCCCTTGGTTGCGGTGCTCCGCGGCGCAGGCTTCAAGCGAAACTGGACGAGCGGCGTCCGGAGCTTCGCGGTTGATCATGCTCGACTACTCGCGCTAGCCGCGACCCGACACCAGCAACACCTCGCGCAACAGCAACAGCGCGGAGATGTTGTGCTGCACGTAGTCGATCCGGATTTCGTCGCTATCGAGATCGCGGCGAAAGCCGCCTACGGCGGCCGCCGGGGCGGGCCAGCCGGTTGCCGTTGCGATGTCGACCTGCGTGCGCAGCTGGTACGCCGCTGCGCGGAGAAGGCCGTTAAGCACGGCGTCGGCTAGCGCGTCGTCGCCGGATTCGCGGATCATCGCCCACGCGGACGCAAGACCCTCGGACCGCGTCGCGGCCGGTGTCGAGCGGGGCGGACGGTACCAGCCGCCGGCCCACAATTCCTCCCCGGGGAAGAGCTGATTCGGACGCAGTTGCGCATCGAGAATCGCCCGCGAAAGACGGGATGCATGGGCCACCCACACAGGGTCCGGTGCATGTCGGTGCAGGCGGGCCAGCGCGTAGAGCAGCCAGTGGTCGTGGGCGAGGTCGTCGTCGGCCACAGTTCCGTCGCGCACGTCGATGAGCCAGCGGCCGCCGCGCTCCGCGGCGTCGAGCCAGGCCCGGTCACCATCCAGCTCGTAGAGCCGTAGCAAGGCCAACAACGCCTCGCCGGGGTAGTAGCCGGACACGAAGTCGGTTGGGTTGCCATCCGGCTCCGTGATCTTGTGGACCACAAACTCACCCTCCGCGGACTGAACGGCGACGATCCAGCGTGCCAGCGCCTGGGCCTCCGCCACGAATCGTCGCGAGCCGGTCGCCTCGGCGTGCTCGACGAGCGCGACCACGGCCAGCGCGTTGCCGCCGAGCTTGACCTCACCGTCCTCGGCAACACAGAGCAGCCGGGGGGGCGCGATGCCGGCCGCCGCGGCCGCGGCTTCGGCAGGTGCGATGAAACCCGTCGGGCCGGGGCATGGTCCGGTGGCGGCCAACAGGGCTTCGATGGCGCGCTCTCCGGCCGCAAGGTGCAGGGGGTCGCGGGTTTCGCGGAAGAGTTGGAGCAGGCTGAAGGTCGTCCCGGCATGCCGCAGGATGTTGTAGCCGCCCACCGATTCGTTCGTCGCCGCGCGATAGCGATAGGTGTAGCGGCCTTCGGGTCCCGTCGCGCGCGTGAGGTAATCGCCGCCCCTTCGGGCCGCGGCGAGCAGCGTGTCGGGGTCTGCCGGATCGAACGACGCGGCCGCCGCGCCTTCGGATGGGGGCTGGGTCGGGGATCCGGTGGTCGGCTCTGGATTCCCGGCTTCCGGACGGGAGCTCACGTCCGTGTCGGTCGGCAACGCATCGCGCGAGGACGACGAAGAAGGCGTCGCAGTACGTAGATCGACGGAAGGGTCGCGGAACGGAGAAAGGGTCGGCACCGCGGTCGCGCCGGGCGGCGGCGGCACCTGGCAACCGGAAAGGAAGATCGTCAATACGAACGCGCATGGAACGAAGGCGCGAAGCGCACGTCGCGGAACGCGCGACGTTGGGGAATCGAAGAGGCGGTGGATGCCACGGCTTGCCGCGCGTTGCGCCGGTCGGTTCACGGTTCAAGCACCGGCGTCGGCCGCAACGTTGCCCATGTGCCGGCGCAGCGTCGCCATCTCGACCGCCGCCGCCGCCGCGTCCGCACCCTTGTTGCCGTGCTTTACGCCGGCGCGTTCGACCGCTTGCTCCGTGGTGTCCGTCGTGAGGATGCCCGCGGTCACGGGCGTGCCGGTCTCGCGCGCCAGGGCGGCGGCGCCCGCCAAAGCCTCGCCCGCCACATAGTCGAAGTGCGGCGTTCCGCCACGGATCACGGCGCCAAGGCAGATCACCGCGTCGTAGCGGCCGGCGCGGGCGAACCAGCCGGCCGCGACGGGTATCTCCCACGCGCCGGGCACCCAAGCGATGTCGATGTCGTCCTCGGCCACGCCGGCGCGACGCAAGGCCCCGCATGCGCCCTCCAGCAGCGACGATGTGATCCGCTCGTTGAAGCGTGCGACCACGATGGCCATGCGCAGGCCCGCGCCGCTCGACTCACCTTCGTACACGGTGCCCATGCGCTATTGCCCGCCGGCCAGGGCCGTAAGCCCGCCGGCAACCCGCGGGGCGCTCGTGGCCCGTGGGTCCATCGTGGCCGGCGTGTGTGCCGCAGTGCCGGACGAAACGATGCGGGGCGCGGGTGCCGTCGGGCGCGCCGCGTCGGGCGACGATGCGGCGGTTTGCGCTGCCAGCCATGCGACGAGATCGTCGATCGCTACGGTGCGCAGCGCATGGCGTTCGGCGAAGGCCTGCAGCGCGTCGCCGCGGGCCATGGATCCGTCTTCGGCGAGGATCTCGCATACGACGCCCGCTGGATGGCACCCGGCAAGGCGTGCGAGCTCGACGGCGGCTTCGGTGTGCCCCTGACGGGCTTGGACGCCGCCGGGATCGGCGCGGAGGGGGAAGATGTGGCCGGGACGAAGTAAGTCGTCCGGGCGTGTCGCGGGATCGATCAGCGCCTGGATGGTTCGCGCGCGATCGAAGGCGGAGATGCCGGTCGTGGTGCCCGTACGGACGTCGACGGGCACGGTGAACGCCGTGCCGTTGGGCGTCGTGTTGTCGGCGACCAACAACGGCAGATCAAGTGCGTCGAGCCGCGCGGATTCCATCGGCACGCACACCAGGCCGCGACCGTGCGTCACCATGAAGTTCACGACCTCGGGCGTGGCATGTTCCGCCGCGACGACGAGGTCGCCTTCGTTCTCGCGATCCATCGCGTCCGTGACGATGAGAGGGCGCCCGGCCCTGACCTCGTCCAGCGCTTCGGCAACGGTGCTCCAGATCATGCGGATTCCCCTTGGGTGGCAGTGAACAGCAAGGCTGGAAGGGCATCCTGCGTGCCGTGTTCCAGAAGGCGGGCGATGTACTTGCCCAGAATGTCGGCTTCAAGGTTGACCGGATGCCCGGGCGCATAAGCCGCGCCGGCGATCGTATGCTCGAGGGTGTGCGGGATCAGCGCGATACGGAACGAAACCTCGTCGTGGTCCACGATCGTGAGGCTGGCTCCGTCCACGCAGATGAAGCCCTTGGGCACCACGAAGCGCATGACGGAGGGATCGGCGCCGATCGTCACGAGCACGGAGCCGCCCGCGCCGTCCGGTACGATCCGCAGCACCTCGCCTCGCCCGTCGACGTGGCCCTGCACGAAGTGACCGCCCATGCGGGTCGTCGGCGTGACCGAGCGCTCGAGGTTGATCGAATCGCCGGGCTGCAACGCCCCCAAGCTGGAGCGGCGCAACGTCTCGGGCACGATCTCTACCGCAAAGCCCGCCTCATGCAGCGCGACGGCCGTCAGGCAGACTCCGTTGACCGCAATGCTGTCGCCGACCGCGAGGTCGGACATGACCGTAGCTGCCGCAACGTCCATGCGGATGACGTCCCCCAGGGGCGTCAACGCGCGGACGCGGCCCAACTCTTCGACGATACCGGTGAACATTCGTCACGCGTCCTTTCATGAGGTGGCCAAGGGTCGTACAGCTCGGCGCGGATCAGCCAATCGGCGCCCACGGTATCCATGCCGGCTCCTTCTATGGCTATCGCGCCGTCCATGGTTGCGATGCCGGGATCGCCGATGGGGCCCGGCGCGCGTGCCCCCCCGACGATCTTCGGCGCGATGAACACGCGCAGCCGCTGTACCAGCCGCGCCGCGAAGAAGGCGCCCAACACCGCGGATCCGCCTTCCACCAGCAGCGAGGTGCGCTCGCGCTCGCCGAGGGCGTCGAGGAGCGCGGGTAGCGCCACGCGCCCGTCCGGGTCTTCCGGCAGCGTGAGCACCGTGACGCCACGTTCAAACAGCGCTGCGGCGTGATCGGTGGACATCCGGTCCGTGGTGGCCACCCACGTCTCGCCGGGAAGAGCCGGATCGAACAGCCGTGCGCCAAGCGGCGCGCGGCCGCCGCTGTCGAGGACGATGCGCAGCGGATGGTGCGGCTCCCTCTCCGTGTTGCCCAGGCGGGTCGTCAGGCTCGGATCGTCGGCGATCACCGTGCCGACGCCGACCAGGATCGCGTCATGCGTATCGCGCCACCGATGGGCCAGGCGCCGCGCCTCGGGCCCGCTCACCCAGCGGCTGTGCCCGGTCCGGGTGGCGATGCGCCCGTCGAGCGTCATCGCGTACTTGGCCGTCACGAAGGGGCGGCCGGACGTCACCCAGTGGGCGAAGGGGGCATAGAGCTGCCGTGCTTGTTCTTCGCCGTCGCCGACTTCGACCGCAACGCCCGCGTCACGCAGGCGCGCGACGCCGCCGCCGTCCACAAGCGGGTTGGGGTCGCGCGTCGCCACGATGACGTGCGTAATGCCGGCGCGCAGCACGGCGTCCGTGCACGGTGGCGTTCGCCCGTGGTGGCAGCAGGGCTCCAGGGTCGTGTAGAGCGTCCCGCCCCGCGCCGCATCGCCGGCCTCGGACAGCGCCGTGACCTCGGCGTGCGGACCACCGGCCGGCATCGTCGCGCCCTCGCCCACCGTGACGCCGTCGCGCACGACCACCGCGCCGACCGGCGGGTTCGGCCGGGTTCGGCCGGCGACGGACGCTGCCAACGCAAGCGCACGCGCCATGGGCACGGACGGGGCATCACGGTGGCTATCGGCGGACGAGCGAGCAACAGGCAAGAAAAAAACCCTCCGGGCTCAAGGGCCCGCAAGGCATGGGTGCAACGCCGAACGAAAGGTCGCCGATCACGGGCGACCACGCACGGTCGATGCCTTCTCCCATCCGGACTGTACCGTCGGCCCCGGCATCTCACCGGGTCTGCCACGATGCGGCGCGAACGCCGCCCGCGGCTCGCGGGCTCGGGGGCGTGTCCCCCATACCGCCGGTCGGGAATTGACGATCGCGGTCGCGGCCGCGCGTCTCACCCTGCCCCGAAGGCCATATCAGAGGCCGATCCACGACGGAGACGGCCCTTATCTGCAACCCCAGTCCAAGAATGAAATAGGACGGCCGGTCACGATCGCCAGTATAGCAGGGGCTCATTCAACGGGCGACGGCCTGGCGGCCGTTCACACCGCCCGCTGCTGCAGCACCTGGCCCGCGTAGTAGCAGGGAATAGGATGACTGGCTGCGAAGCGCGCGACGACGGCCTCACCCGTGGCGAGCCGCCTTTCATGCGGGGTCTGCACCTTGATCACGTGGCCATCGTGCAGGCGTACGCGGTAGAGGTTGGTCATCCCTTGAAAGAAGCGCCGCTCGACGATCGCCTTGTGCCCATTCGGCTGCACATCGGTCGCCGGCAATTCGTCCAGCCTCACGTCGTCGGGTCGCACCAGAACCTGGACCGCGGTGCCGCTCGGTAGATCGTAGGACTGCGCGAGGCGTCCGAGGGCCGTCTCGACAGCCGCGCCGTCCTCCACGATCGTACCCGTGACGAAGCGTGCTTGATCCAGGAAGTCCGCGACGAAGTGCGTTGCCGGGCGCTCGTAGACGGCCTCCGGCACATCGACCTGTTCCAGGCGGCCACCGTTGAGCACGGCCACACGGTCGCCCATGAAGAGCGCTTCGGCCTGATCGTGGGTGACGAAGAGTGCGGTTGTGCCGGTGGCCTTCAAGACGTCTCGCACCTCTTCGCGCACCACGTAGCGCATCCGAGCGTCGAGATTGGAGAAGGGCTCGTCGAGCAGGAGCACGGCCGGCCCGGGCGCCAAGGCGCGTGCAAGGGCGACCCGTTGCTGTTGGCCGCCGGACAGTTCATGCGGCAGGCGTCCGCCGAGGCCCCCAAGACCGACCTGGCTGAGCATGCGCATCACATGGGCGGCGCGCGCCGACCGGTCTTTGATCCCCGTCAAGCCGAAGGCCACGTTCTGCGCGGCGTTCAGATGCGGAAAGAGGGCGAAGTCTTGAAACACCATGCCGACGCGCCGACGCTCCGGGGCGACGAAGCGTCCGGTGGCGGCATCGGCGACCACTCGGTCCTCGATGGACACGGTCCCTTCGTCCGGACGGGCAAGCCCTGCGATCAGGCGCAGCGTTGTGGTCTTGCCGCAGCCGCTTGGGCCGAGTAGCGCAAGGATCTCGCCGTCGTGGATCTCGAGATCGAGTCGGTCGAGCGCGCGGACCCTGCCGTAGACCTTCGACAGGCCCGCGCAACGCACCGCGGGTCCCGTGGCGCGCGCGTTCATGCCGCTTTGTGCGTTCGTTCCACGCTGTGCGTTCATGCCGCACGCCGCAAGGTCAGCAGTGCGGCCGGAAGGGACGACACGGCCACCAGCAGCAATGCGGGCGCAGCCGCTCGGGCGAAATAGGCTTCGCTGGCCGCGGACCAGACCTGGACCGCGAGGGGGCGGAAGCCGGCCGGACCCAGGATGAGGGTGGCCGGCAACTCCTTCATCGCGCTGAGAAAGACGAGCAGGGCCGCCGCGCCGAAGCCAGGGGCCGCGAGCGGGAGGGTAACGGCGCGGAAGGCCGACCAGGGGCCCCTCCCCAGGCTCCGTGCGCTCTGCTCCAGGTGGGGATGCACCTGGCGCAGAGCGGCCTGTTCAGTGCCGACGGCTAGTGGTAGGAGGAGGAGCACGTATGCCCCAACGAGCATCGGCAGGCTTTGATAGAGCGCGGGTGCGGTGCGAATTCCGACGAAGACCAGGGCCAGCGCGACCGCGACGCCGGGCAGCGCGAAGCCGGTCCACGTCGCGCGCTCTACCCAGCGGCCGAGCGGGCCGGGCCGGCGCACGCGCAGGAGCGCGACCGGCGCCGCAGCGCTTACGGTGACGATGGCCGCGAGGCCGGCGGCCAACGCGGATTGCCGCGCGGCCACCACGAGGGCGGCAATGCCCACCGTCTGCCCGGCGGCGATGCCGCGTACCAGCCACCATAGCAACACGCTCACCGGCAGCACGAGGGACACGCCGACCACCGCTGCGCACCACAGCAGCGCAGGGATCCGCCATCGCCCCAAGCGGATGGTGGGCGCGGCCGCGGGACCGCGTGCCCGTGCGGCATGGTAGCGGGCGCCATGCGGGCGCATCCGCCGCTCCAGCATCACCAGGGCAAGGCCGACCACCGCGGCGAGCAACGCGGTGACTGCGGCACCCGTGCGGTCGAACGCGCTCTGGTATTGGACGTAGATCACCGGGCTGAACGTGTCGAAGCGCATGATGGCCACCGCGCCGAAGTCGCGCACGGCATACACGGCGGCGAGCAGTGCGCCCGCGGCCAGCGCGGGGCGCAGCTGCGGCAGCACGACCCGGCGAAACGAACGCCACGGACCGTCGCCAAGGCTGCGCGCGGCCTGCTCAAGGGCCGGATCGAGCCGCTGCAATCCGGCGCGCGTGGCCAGCAGTACGTAGGGGTACGTCACGGCCGTGACGGCGAGCAGGGCGCCGGGGAAGCCATAGATCGAGGGCAGGCCGTCCACGGCGATGCCGCGCTCCGCCAACCACTGGTAGAGGAGGCCGCGCGGCCCAATCGCGGCCACGTACAGCGTCGCGACCACGTAGCTGGGCAACGAGAGCGGCAACGCGGACGTCAGGGCCCAGAACCGGCGTAGCGGCAGGTCCGTGCGCACGGTCAGCCACGCGATGGGCACGGCGACCACGGCCGACGCAAGCGGCACGGCGAGGGCGAGAGCCAACGTGCGCCCTACGGTGGCCAGCGTCGAAGCACGACGCAGTACGGCCCATGTTTCCGGCCCGGCGTCAACCGCGCGCAGGAGCAGGTAGCCCAGCGGCACCAACGACAATCCACCGACCACTACGGCGGCGATCGTCACCCAGGTGACGGGCGCCGTCAGGCGGTCGGCGAGGCCTCCTCCGGCTCTACGACGGTCCATGCCCCGTGCGATCACGGCAACGCACCGACCTCCTGCAGCAGGGTCACGGTGCCTTGCAAGTCCGCCAGATCGCCCAACGGCAGGTCGATGGCGTTGAGCGATGCGAGGGGCGGCAGATCATCGGCCGGCTGGACGCCGGAGCTGAGGGGATATTCGTGCGTATTCTCTGCAAAGTAGGTCTGTGCCTCCGCGCTCAGCAGGTAAGCGAGGAAGGCGCGGGACGCGTCGGGGCGCGTGGTGGTGGCGAGCATACCGGCGCCCGAGACCATCACGAGCGAGCCCGGTCCGCCGCCGGGCAGGAAGTGATTGCGCGCGCCGAAGTCTTCGCCCTCTTCGGCCAGAAAGCGGTATAGGTAGTAGTGGTTCGTGAATCCCACTTCCACCTCACCGGCCGCCACAGCGGCCACGAGGGGCGTGTTGCTCGCATAGACGGTCGGCTCGTTGGCCTGGATGGCCTCCAGCCACGCTCGCGTACGTTCCTCGCCCCAGGCGGCCCGCATGCCGGTCACCATGGTTTGGAACGATCCGTTGGTCGGCGCCCAGCCGATGCGCCCGCGCCAGGCGGGATCCGCGAACCCGTCCAGATCGGCGGGTAGGTCCTCCGGCGACAGCGTGGCCGTGTGGTACGCGATTACGCGCGCCCGGCCGGAAACACCAACCCAACGTCCGTCTGCGGCGCGGAATCCGGCGGGTATCAGCTCCAACACGTCGTCCGGCAGGGGCGCGAGCCGATCCGACACCGCACCGAGGCCGCCGGGATCCTGGGCGAAGAACACGTCGGCCGGCGAGCGGTCGCCCTCTTCCAGGATGGTGGCCGCCAACTCCGCGGTGCCGCCGTAGCGTAGCTCGATGCTTGCGCCGGTCGATTCCCTGTAGCGCTCGATCAATGGCCCGACCAGACTCTCGGAACGTCCGGAATACACCACGAGGGGGCCGGGTGCATCGGCCGCCGGCGGCTCGGGCTCTGCTGCGCTGGGGGTCACGGGATCGGGCTTGGCCGCGTCCGAAGGAACCGTGCTCGCGTCGAGCGGCGTCGCTGCATCGGCGGGCGAGCCGCCGGCGTCGTCGGCGGGATCCGGCTGGGCGGCGGGTGCGCAAGCGAGAACGGAGAGCGCCAGGAGGATTAGGCAAAGGCCGGAGACCAACGGGATAGGCCGTAGACCTATCCGACCGTTGTTCTGGGTGGTCATTCTACGAACCTCGGTGGGGCAGCGGCCGGCGCGAGGCCGGGCGCGTTGAACTTTCTCTCATGGATGCTAATTTTATTCGCATCGGGCGGGGGTAGGTCAAGGCCCCGAGGTGCTCGACCGATGCAACCCGGTCCGCTGCCCTTTGCAACCGGGTTGCGAATACCTCCGAAACCAACGTCTACGCGACGCATGTCGCGAATCGGTGCCCCATGTCCACCCGAACACCGATCAGCTGGGCCATGCAGCGCTACGCGGCGGAAATCTGGCGCCTCGAGCGCGAAGACCCGCCCGTTACGCTCAGCGACATCGCAGACCACGTCCATGTCTCCGCCCAAGCCGTATCGCGCATGGTGCGCCGCCTCGAAGAGGCCGGGCTTGTGCGACACGAGCGTTACCAGGGCGTCTGCCTCACGCCCCGGGGCGAGCGGGCGTGCCTACCGGCGATCCGACGCCACCGGCTCGTGGAGTGCTTCCTGGTCCAGATCATGGGCTATGACTGGGCGGAGGTCCACGATTTAGCGGACACGGTCGAGCAAGGTGTTGATGCGCGCATCGAAGCGCGCATGGATCAGCTGACCGGCCATCCCACGCGCTGCCCGCATGGAGAACCGATTCCCTCGGCGGACGGTGTGCTGCCCGTGGTGGACGACCAGATGCTCGCGGACGTCGCGCCTTCGCTCAAACCCGGTGCGCTGGGGAGCGTCAGCAGGGTGAAGACCCACGACGCCGAGCGCCTGCGCTATCTTGCGCAGATCGGCCTCATTCCGGGATCCGGCTTCGAGTTTCGCTCCGCGGCACCCTTTGATGGCCCAATCACGTTGCGCCTGGGCGACGCCGAACGCGTGGTCGGCCAAAGCCTGGCGCGTGGGCTCCGGGTGTCTTTGGACGTCGCATCCGAGTAAGTGGCATACGCGACGCTCTGTTCGTTCGGGTGCAACCGAAGGGGCGTCAACCGGAACGAGACCAGTTTCTACTTGCGAGTAGGTCGCACGACGGTAGACTCCTGGCGAAGGGCACTCCGTCCACCCCAGCGGGTGGCGGGCGAGGTGCTCGAACGTCCAACGGGGAGCAGCGGCGCACGTGGCATCGATCTTAGTCGTGGATGATGAGGTCGTCATCCGAGAGTTGTTCAGCATCTGGCTCGAGGAGACGGGTCACCAGGTCCGCGCCGCGGGCTCGGTGGCCGCTGCGCGCGAGTTGCTCGACGCCGCACCGGCGGACGTGCTCGTCTCCGACGTGCGCATGGCACAATCGACCGGCATCGACCTGCTCAACTGGGCCGTCGAGCACGCGCCGGGCATGCCCGTCGTGCTGGTCACGGGCCGCCCGGCCGTGGAGACCGCGGTCGACGCCCTGCGCATCGGCGCATACGACTACCTGGTAAAGCCCGTGGATCAGCCCGACCTGCTGCGGGTGGTCGAGCGTGCGTATAACCACTGTCGTCTCTTGCGCGAGAAGCAGCGGCTCGAAGTGGAGAACCAACGCTATCGGCGCCAACTTGAGGAGTCGGTGTCTTCGCGCACCGATGCGTTGAAGCGGCGCAACCAACAGCTGCTGCTGATCAACGAAGTGTCGGCCGCCCTCAATGCCGCGCGCGACCTGCAAGAACTCTATGTTCGCACGGTCGAGTCCATTCATCAGACCTTCGGCTACGCGGACGCAAGCCTCTTCAGCGTCGATGAACGCTCCCAACGGTTCCGCCTGGAGGCGATGGCAACGGAAGCGGAAGGCGGACCGGTCGTTGCGGGCTACGAACAACCGCTCGACGCCGGTCTGCTCGGCGTGGTCTACCGCGACGGCGACCCTCACGTGTCGAACGACGTGAGCCGCGAGACCTCCTTCGTCGCGGTGCCGGGGCGCAGCGACATCGTGGCGGAAGCGATCCTGCCCGTCCGCGTGGACGACAAGATCGTGGCGCTGCTGGCCGTTAGCGAATCTCGTCCCGATGCCTTCGACGACGTCGACCAGATGGTGTTGCGCACCCTGGCCGAGCATCTCGGCGTCGCGGTCGCGAACGCGCGGCTTTACACGCGCCTCGCCGATGCGTTGGAAGCCAGAGAACAGATGCTGGCCAACGTGTCGCACGAGTTGCGCTCGCCGCTGTCGGTCATCTCCGCCTGGGCCGAAATGCTCAGCGACGGCACGCTCGGCGTCCTGGAAGAGGATCCGCACCAGGCATCCGAGAACATTCTGGTCAGCGCCCACCACCTAACGCACCTCGTCGATCTGCTGCTTACCTTCCAACGGCTGGACCGCGAAGAGATGCCCATGAGCAGGGTCGTGATACCGCAACTGCTGCACGAGGCCGCCGTGTCTTGGCGTCCGATCCTCGAACGCGACGGGCTGGGCTTGGAGCTTTCTGTCGACGAGGACGTCGCACCGGTCATCGGCAGCATCGACTATTTGCGCCAGGTCTTGAACAACCTCTTCGACAATGCCCGAAAGTTCAGCCCGGACGGCGGTTGCGCACGGGTCTACGCTGCGCAGCGCGATGGACGCGTGCTGGTGTCGGTCGTCGACGAGGGCGTCGGGGTTCCGCCGGAGAAGTTGGAGCGTCTCTTCGAGCGCTTCTACCAGGCCGACGGCGGGATGACGCGCCGCTTCGAAGGGATGGGCCTCGGCTTGTCGCTGAGTCACGAGATCATCCGCCGCCACGGCGGCAGCATCTGGGCCGTCAGCGAAGGCGAGGGCAAGGGGCTCACGATCTCCTTCTCGCTCCCGGTTGCCGGACCGAACAGCGGCGAGTTCGCGGAGCTGCCCGACATCCTCGGCTAGGCGTTCGTCAAGCCCGCAACGGCAAGCTCGACGTACAATGAGCTTGCGCCCGCCTCCGCCGGA
Source organism: Anaerolineae bacterium (assembly GCA_029262755.1). Lineage (GTDB taxonomy): Bacteria > Chloroflexota > Anaerolineae > Epilineales > Epilineaceae > JAJCYU01. The sequence continues at coordinate 4,312 of JAJCYU010000063.1, read as the reverse complement.
TCGCTTTGCCGCGCCGCGACACCGTTCGTCGCGCGTCGATCTTCCGTGTCGCCCTGCTTGATGCCCGCCGCAAAATGATCGCCGCACACGGTCCGCTGCACCGACATTCCGTACGTGACGCGTCGATGCGCCGGTCCGGCAGGTAAGGCGGCGCCGCGGCAACCCGTCTACACTTCGGATTCCTGCGCAACGAATCCTGCTTCTTGCGAATCCATCCCTTCTTGATCCCTCCCTGCCCCAGGAGCCTGCTCATGCGCGTCCTCATTACCGGTGGATCAGGTCTGATCGGCCGGGCCCTCACCAAGCGGCTGGTCGCGCACGAGCACGAGGTCGTGATCTTGAGCCGTAGCCCGGAACGCGTCACAGGATTGCCTGCCGGCGCCCGTGCCATCGGCTGGGATGCGGCCACGGCAGACGGATGGGCCCACGAGGCGGACGGCGCGGGCGCGATCGTCAACCTGGCCGGAGCCAACCTCGGCGCTGGACGTTGGACCGAAGCGCGCAAGCAGGTGAGCTTGGAGAGCCGGCTGCGCGCCACCCAGGCGGTCGTGGAGGCGATCACATCGGCCGACACACCGCCACCGGTGCTCGTGCAGGGCTCGGCGGTCGGCCGTTATGGTGACAGCGGCGACCAAGTGCTCACCGAGGACGTCACGCCTGCCCCTTCGTCCGACGACTTCCTCGCGCTCGTCGTGCGCGAATGGGAGGCGGCCAGCGCCCCTGTCGAGGCGGCCGGCGTGCGGCGCGTGATCGCGCGCACGGGCGTCGTGCTCGACGACGACGAGGGCGCGTTGCCGCGTTTGGCCATGCCGGTGCGCTTCTTCGTCGGCGGGCCGGTCGGCGGCGGCAAGCAGTGGGTTCCTTGGATCCATCGTGCCGATGAAGCCTCCGCCCTGCACTTCCTGATCGAGCATGCGGATGCGAGCGGCGCCTACAACCTGGCGGCGCCGGAATCCGCGACGAACGCGCAGCTCACCCGTGCCGTGGGCCGCGCCCTCGGCCGTCCGACCGTGATGCCCGTGCCCGGCTTCGCGATCCGCCTCTTGCTCGGCGAGCAGGCGCAGGTCGTGCTCGACTCCTTGCGCGCGGTCCCAGCGCGCCTCACGGCCGCCGGTTGGACGCCGCGCTTCGGCGATCTCGATGAAGCCGTGCGCGACCTACTCGGCTAGCCGGGTCTCGAGCCGACCATGTCTTCGATCCTGCGCTTCGACCACCGCTTTCGTGTTGCCGCGCCGCTCGAGGCGGTGCGCGAATTCCACGCGCGGTCCGACGGACTCGGCCTGCTGACGCCGCCCCCCGCCATCGTCCGCGTTACGGAGGCCCCTGACGTGCTCGGGGAAGGCGACGAGATGCGCTTCACGATCTGGTTCGGCCCCGTGCCCATCCGCTGGCGCGCGCGCATCGAGCAGGTGGACGAGGGCGGCTTCGTCGACCGCCAACTGGAGGGCCCCTTCGATAGCTGGGTGCACACGCATGCGTTTGAGGCCGACGGTGAGGACGCGACCTGGGTGATCGATCGGATCGAGGCGGCGCCTTCGCGCCGTTTGCCGCGCGCGCTCATCGCGTGGGGGATGTGGGGCAGCCTACGGCCCTTGTTCGCGTTTCGGACGTGGCGCACCCGGCGGCTGCTGCGGGGCTAGCATGGGCGCGGCTGACTTCCGGCCCGCAAGCGAAGGGCAACCGTTAGCTCTGCTCGCTCGCTTCGTGCCATGATGGCGGCATGGACCGACCGAATGCTACAGAACGAGGCGCTCGCCAGGCGCGCGTGACGCCCGTAACGCGGCCGGCGCACGCGCCCAAAGACCCGGCACGCGCCCGGAATCGTCCGCGAATCCGCGCAGCCCACCGGCTGCGGCCCGCGACGAGCGTCGCGATCACCGCGGCGGTCGCGACCTTCGCGGCTGTAGCTGCCCTCTTCGCGGTCGACATCGCGATCGACGTCGATGCACCACACCCGGCTGCACCGTTTCGTGCCCGTATCAGCCATGCCCAAGCGGTCGCACGCCTCCACCTACCCTTGGTCGGAGTCTTCGAAGCGCAGCAGGCAACGTGGTCCGGCGATACCGCGCGGACCGGCGGCTGGACGCATCTCTCGGCGACCGACCGCGTCAGGGTGGTGGCGGCGGATCCAGACGGACGACGTGTGTGGGCGGGGACCTACGGCGGGCTGGTTTCGTGGGATCTGCGGACAGAACGGATGGAGCGTCACACATTGGAGCCGACCTCCCATGTTGCGATCGACGGGGACGGCGGCGTGTGGGTGATCGGCTGCCCCGCCGCGAGCGGTACGCCAATCGTCGCTGATCCCGTAGACGTGACGAGCACCGTAGCGCGGCGAGCGCCCGATGGGCGATGGACGTGCTTTGAGAAGGATGTCGTCCACGTGATGGACGTCGTGTCCGGGATGAGTGGCGACGTGTTCGCCTGGTCCTGGACGGACGGCCTGTTCCGATGGTCCGATGGGAATTGGACGCGCATAGAAGAACCGCCGAAGGAAGATGGGGGCGAGGAAGGAGACGATGGTACGGGTCCCCTGAATTTCATGTCCCCGGACGGCCGCGGAGGCTTGTGGGCGACCCTCGGCAACAACGGTCGGCCCAACCAGCGCATGGTGCATGTGGATGGCGACGGGGAGTGGTCGGACGCTGCGTGGGACTTTGAGGATGCGTGGATCCGCGATCTGGCCGTCGACGCTCGCGGTGCTCCGTGGGTATCGCTGCACGATCTCGGCGTGTTGCGCTGGGAAGATGGTGCATGGGCCCAGGTCGCGAACGAGCGCCTTGCCGACTGGTCGATTCGTGAACTCGTCAGCGACGAAGAGGGTGCCATGTGGTTGTTCGGCTCGCGCGAACTCCTTCACAATGAGCCACCCGAGTTGTGGCGGGAGACTTCGGCCGGCATTCTGCGCGTATTACCCTCCGGTGTCGTCGAAACTGTGCGGGAGGTGCATCCGCAGTCTGCGTTTCAAAGGGGGCTCCCCGAGGAACTCCAAAGTTACAGCCGGTGCGCTGCATCAACATTCGGGTCGATCGGGGGCGTCCTCTTGTGCGGAGACATTCCGCGGGGCGCCGGCCTCGCGCACGTGCGAACCGACGGCACGTGGCGCGGCTATGGCGGCACAAGCCCGCCGTTGCCCGACGAGATCAGCAACGTGCTCGCGGACCCGTCTCGTGCAGAGCTGCTCGTGGTCGGGCACGGGAGCGGGGTACAGGAGATTGGGCCGCAGGGCACGTGGACGCGATCGACGTGGCGCACGGGTCGGATCGACCGGCAGCCTGTGGTTGTAGACCAGGACGGCGGCGTATGGGTCGGGCATCTCAACGCACTCTGGCGCCGCGAAGCGGACGGCCTAACCCGCCACTTGAGGGCGCGCGAGGGTCTGCCCGACGCGCCCATCTTGTCTTTGGCAGCGGCGCCCGACGGCGCCCTGTGGATCGGCACCTATGGCGGCGGGGTCGCGCGCATGCGCGGCAATGGCGATGTTCAGCGCTTCGGAACGACCGATGGGCTAGGCGGTGACCGGGTCGAAGCCATCGTGTTCGGGCCCGATGGGCGCACGTGGTTGGGCACGACGCCGACCTATCGTCCGCACGATCCCGCGCGCGGCGGGCCGCTCGTAGCGCACGGCGGCGGCGTGACCTTCGGCGATCCGGAACGAGGGTGGCAGGTTATCGATCATCGGCACGGTTTGCCCCACGACGAGGTCTTTGCCCTCGCCGTCGACGCGCAAGGCACGGCGTGGATCGGCACCAAGGCCGGGCTGGTGCGGCGCGGTGCGGACGGTGGGCTTCGGTCCGTGCTGGGCGGGACGGGCGTGGTCACGGGGCACATTTGGGCGCTCGCGTTGAACTTCGAGGACGCGAATGCGCCCGATGAGTGCGGCGACCTAGAGGGTGCCGTGTGGGTCGGCGGCGAGGGTGGGCTGGCGCTCGTGTCGGCGGCGGGCGCGTTGGTGGCCGAGTGGCCCGCGGCGGAGCTGCCGGCGGGTGGTCCCGTGCGCGCGCTGGTTGCGCGGCCGGATGGGACGCTGTGGCTGGCGACCGATCGTGGGGGGGCACCCGGTGCGACGCCTCCCGGCGGTGTGATTAGACTCGATTCCGATGGGGCGATGAAGGCCTACTCGTGGCCGCCATCGCTCGCGACGTCGCCGGGCGCAATCGGCATGGCGGTGGCACGTGGCGGACGGCTGTGGGTGACCACCGGACGCGGCGTCGTGCGCTTGGATCCGCACGGCGGGTTCGGCGAACCCTTCGTGACCCAGAACGCGTTGCTGGATGCGGATGCGCGGGCCATGCTGCGCGATCCGGACGGC
>JAJCYU010000062.1 GCA_029262755.1 Anaerolineae bacterium | reverse complement strand
GGGTGGCGATACCCTTCCGAAAAACCTCTTCAAAGGACCCCCTCAATATCGGGTTCTAGGCGGCCTCCGCCGATCAAGAAGCGTTTTCTCCAGGGCATCACCACCCACCCTCGCTTGCTCCCCCACCCACCCGGGATGCTGATCACAACTGACAAATCCTGGCTGCTGACGGCTGATAGCTGACTGCCGGCTGCTGAATCTCAAGACTCGTGGCAAAGCGAGGGGGCGCCCAGTGGGCGCCCCCTCGTTCTCGTCGATATTCCGCTCGTCGTCCCCGGCACTAACGCGCCTCCCGCCCCCGATTCACCACGCCGGTCCGCCCCCGGACTCCCTGTACTTGGTCTTGCAGGACGCCTGCATGTCCGGGGATTCTCTAGGGAGCGTTTCTCTTCTCTCTACGTGAGGTTGGGTTGTGGTGCCCCTCCGAAAAACTTTCCTGTACGGCCACCACCGCCGATCCACACCTCATGCGGGGGTCCCTTGAAAGCTTTTCGGAGGGGCACCACAACCCAACCGTTACACCGCCCTTGCCCATTCCGGCTCACCCAATTACCCTCCCCGACCGCACCCCCCCCCGACTGTCGACCGCGCGCCCCCCCCCCGAGAGTTACTTCATGCGCAAAATTCTTAGCACATGGTCCCGCAAGCTTCATCGCTGGGGCGCCGTCGCCGTCGTCATACCCGCGGTCATCGTGTTCATCACGGGCGCCATCCTCCAACTCAAAAAGGACTGGACCTGGGTCCAACCCGCCACGATTCGTGGCTCCGGTATCGAGCCGACCATCTCCTTCGACGAGATTCTCGCGGCGGCGACGACGGCCGAGGAGGCAGGCATCACCACTTGGGAGGACGTCGAGCTCCTCGACGTTCGCACCGACCGCGGCGTGGTGAAGGTGCGCGGCAAGAACCGGTGGGAGGTTCAGGTCGACACCAACACCGGTGAAATTCTTCAGGTCGAGTTCCGCCGCTCCGACTTCATCGAGGCGATCCACGATGGCTCGTTCTTCAGTGAGAACTACGGAAAGTACGCCTTTCTCGTGAACGGCCTCGTGCTGACGTCGCTATGGCTGACCGGCATATACCTCTGGCTGCTGCCCTACATCATGAAGCGCAGTCGGGCCAAGAAGGCGGCGGCACGCGCGAAAACCTGATCGCCACGGTAGCCGAGATCACTGCAATGCAGGTTAAGACTTACTCACCGCGTAGCCGGCCGTATCCCGGTGGCTGTATATTCGTTGTTGAATAGAAGTCGATGCACATCTTGGGAGACGCCCCGTTCTCCATCCCGAAGGACACCGTTGATTCGACGACGTTGGATGGCGTTCCCCCAGTGGCTCGTGACCGTGGTCTTGGCCGCGCAGTTCGCCGCATGCTCCTCCGCGACTCCTGCACCGAGTACGATCGGAGACGGAGCGACAGCAACATCAGCAGGGCCGGCGGCCCGATCCACGGTGGGTCCGACGAAGGATCCTTTGCCCGGGGTCGTGCCGACCTCGACTGCAAAGTGGGTCGAGACGGCCGTGGCCCGACAGACGGAAGCCGCGATACACGCCACGGCAGGGTCGGCTCCGACCGACAAGCCGGTTCGACCGGCCGACGTCATCGTCGCGACGGGTGGACCGGAGGCCGCGTCCGATCTAAGCGCCGAGGTCACGTGCTTCGAAGGCAACCCGTGGGCCTTGTTACGCTGGACGCCTTCCACGACGGTCGGCGACGAACAGAGAGTGGATGTCTCCGTGGTAGGTCTGGAGCTTGAATTCGAAACTTCCGCCCCACTCGCACCCGATGTAAACGAACTTCAGTGGAAGGACGTACGTGGCCGGGCGCTTCACCAGTGGCGGGTCATGACCCGCCGGGGTGAGGCTTGGACCGCAAGCGAAAGCGGCGAATTTAGCGGTGCTTTGTGCATTTGGGACCGAGTTGCACCTTGACGGACATAGGCCGTAGCGATCGAGTAACGCTCACGCTTTAGGATTTTCGAGTAGTCCTTGGAATCTGTCTTCATGCGCGCAATATCGCGCAGAACCTAAGCAACGCCCCGCAATTGCCAAGAGGAAGAACCATGAATCGCCCCGAACCAGACCTGCACGACATGACCGCCGGAAGCTCGGTGTTCCCGCGCCTGCGCCGCATCACGACGCTGCTCGCGCTTCTGCTGGCCATGCTGCTGTCGATCGACACCGCCGCGCCCGTGGCGGCGGATATCAACATCGAGGACATCAGCCCAAGCAACTCGACGCTCGATCCCAATGATCCGGACGGTGCGTCCAGCGGGCGTATCAACGGCCTGGCGTCGGTGGCGGGCGACAACACAACCTTCTATGCGGCGACGGAGGCGGGCGGTCTGTACAAGTCCACGGACACCGGGCGCACGTGGGACTTCTTGGACGGCTTCCTTCCCACATACACCTGGGATGTCGAGGTCGATCCGATCAACACCTCGACCGTGTACGCCTCATCCTTCTACGACGGGCGTGTCGATCCGCAGTCGGGCATTCTGGTCAGCTACGACGCAGGCGCCACGTGGACGCATCCCCCGTCGTCTGTTGCGAATTCTGCCTTCGAAGGCACCGCGGACGACAACACGCCGCAGGCAACCTTCAACTGCACCGCAACCGTGCGCGACGAGCCCTCCGCGTTCGGCATCTCCATTCGGCCGGATGCACCGAGCAACGTGTACATCGGCACGAACTGCGGCCTGGCAATCACCAACGACAGCGGCGCAACATGGCGCATCGTGGACCCGACGCCGTTCTCGGCGGCGGAGAACATCTGGGATGTCGTCGTGCAGGCCGGCGGCCCGACGAACCAGGGCATCATCGATGTCTGTGGGCCCAACGGCCACAGCCGCTCGACGGATGACGGCGGTACATGGACGGCCTTGTCCGGCGTCGGGTTGCCCTTCAGCGCCAACGGTACACCCTGCTCGATCGCAGCCAGTCCGGATGAAAGCTACGTGCTCTTCGTCTACGGTTCCGACAACAACATTTACGAGTCCGATGACGCCGGCGCGAGTTGGACCAACATCGGCGTCCCGGAGGACAGGCGGCAGGGACGTATTCCCTTCCTCGAGACAAACCAGCGGTCCGATCTGGGCACTACGGACATCTTCAACCTGTGGTCGGGCGATACGGGCCTGTTCCGGGCCGTCTGCGTGAGCAGCAATGCGCCCGGAGGCCCAAACCGGTGTCCGGTCGGCTACACGGGTGCGCTGCCCAATCCCTGGTCGCTACCCACAGGTTGGGATGGACGCTTCGCCGATTGTGACGACCAGCCGGACAACGTAGCGTGCGCCCACCAGGACGCGGGTGCGCTGGTCTTCGACTCCGAAGCTGCCAACGACGCCTGTCCGATGCTCTACTCCAATGATGGCGGCGTCTACTTCAACTCCGATCAAGGCGGCGGCACCCAGGGCTGTCAGCGGCCGAACTTCGAGCAGCCGGACCGCTCCCCACATGCGCTTTGGCTCTTTGACATGGCAGGCGCGGATCGCGCCGGCGATCCCGATGAAGACTTGTACTTCGGCCTTCAGGACAACGGGACGTATGCCACGCTGGACGCCGGGGCGAACCCACCGTCGTGGACCAACCGCAACTGCTGCGACTCCTTCGACGTGGAAGCGAACGACCAGAACGTGCTCTGGACGGTCTGCTGTGGCTTGAGCTGGAATATCGGCGGCCCGGGCATGGCCGGCGCCTCCACGATTCCAACGACCTCTTGGCCCGCGGGCGGCATTCGCGGCACCTTCGATTTCACCGACCACTTCGTGTACTTCGGCGACGTAGAGGTAGCCGCGGCCACGCCGGGCCAGGGCGTGGAGATCACGCCGGATGTCACCGCGCCGGATCCGCTGCCGTGGACCGCATTGGGCACCAACGTGCCAGGCGGCGGCTTCTGCGCGCTGCAGGCCTCACGGCCGGGCGGCATCGAAGGCGCCGGCACGCCGACCTTCTATGCGCAAACGCAGTGCCGTCCCGACGAAGGCAATGCGCCGACGCAGCTGTGGAAGTACGTCGGCACCGCGCCCGGCGGCACCTGGACGCAGGTCGACAACAACGGGCTCTTTGGCGGCTTCAGCATCTGGGCCGTTGATCCCGCCGATCCCGATCGCCTCTACGCCGCCAACTTCGGCGGGCCGAAGGGCATGCAGATGGTCCGCTCCAACGACGGCGGCGCCAGCTGGACCGTCGACGCGCAGCTGACCGACCTGATGGACGGTGGCGGTGATTTCAAGATGATCACCAGCAACGGCCCCATCCGCTTTACGGGCTTCAACAACTACAGTCAGCCCAGCCTCGTCGCCTTCGACCCGACCGACCCGAACATCCTGGTGGCAGGCTCCAAGGACGCGGGCATTTTCGTTTCGACGGACAATGGCGGCACCTGGAGTCTGGTGACCGATCCACGCACCTCCGATCTCAGCGGTGTCCCGCACATTCCGCGGCCCTACCACGCCTACTTTGATCACGTCGGCGGCCAGGTGGACGTCTACCTAGGTACGCACGGCACGGGTGTATGGCGGCTTGAGATCAGCGACGTCGATCTCAGCATCACCAAGACCGACAACCCAGATCTTGTGCACGCGGGCGACGAGCTCTTCTACACGCTCAAGGTCACGAACAATCTGCTGGAGCAACCCGACGATATCGACGATCTGCAGGACACGCAGCAGGTCGGCTTCGGCCTGCCCGCCACCAGCGTCGTCGTCACCGATACCCTGCCGGTGGATGTGATCTACCTCGGCGCCAGCGAGACCGACTGCACCGGCTTCCCCGGCGCAGGGCCCAACGGCGAGGACCAGGTTGTCTGCCAGCTTGGCAACCTCGGCTTCGGCGAGATGCGCGAGATCGTGCTCAAGACGCGGGTCGCGCCGGACGCCGTCTCCGCCGTGCCCAACGGCACGCTGACCATAGTCAACACGGCCAGCGTCGGTAGCGCGGAGGTCGACGAGAACCCTGACAACAACACCGCCACCGAGACCACCTTCGTCCAGGACTGGGCGGACCTCAAGATCACGAAGGTCAGCAAGCCGGACACCGTGGTCAAGGCCGGCGAGCTGTTCACGTACACGATCTACGTCGACAACCTCGGCACCTCCTCTGCGCGCGGCGTCTTCATCGACGACGACATGGTCAGCAACGAGGCCTTCACCGTCGAGATGATCCTCGACGATCCCGACCGCAACGACACCTGCGACGCGAACGCATCGGCAATCACGCCGCCGCAGACCGGCCGCGTCCTGCGCTGCATGCTCAACGAGCCGCTCGAGCCCATCGGCGCCGACGTCGACCAAGACGGCGAGCCCGACGGCGGCCGCTGGCGCATCCAAGTCGTCGCTTCCGCGAACATCGGCACGCAGGACGTCGACAACATCGTGACCGTCGCCACCGGCCCCAACGAGGACGCCGTCGATCACGACGGTAACCCAGTCGGCGCGGGCGAGACCCCGACGGGCTGGATCAACGGCACGATGGACTCCGATATGGCCAACAACATGGCCATGGACGCCATCTCCGTATCGGCCCTGGCCGATCTCAACATAGAGAAGACGGCTGTCGGTGCGCCCTTCACGGCTGGAGGCACATCGAGCTGGATGCTCACCGTAACCAACGGCGGACCATCCGCCGCCGAGAACGTACGCGTTGTCGACGTCCTTCCCGCCGCGTTCGTGGACGGCACGGTCTCCGCCGTCACGGCGGACGGCAGCTGCACCGTAGGCACACCGGGCGATCCCTTCGACCCGTTGGTCTGCGACCTGGGCACGATCGGCGTGGGCGGCGGAGTGATTATCACGATCTCCGCGGACATCGACCCCTCCTTCAACGCAAGCCAGGCCAACAGCAGCGGTTCACCCGACGTGATCCGCAACGACGCCTGGGTCCTGTCCGATACCTTTGATGACGACAACGACGACAACCGCACGAGCGCCCTGGCTGCCGTGAACCCATCCGCTGACATCGTCGTCACGAAGTCCGATGCCCCCGATCCCGTCGTTGCCGGCACGCCGCTGTCCTACGCCATCGACGTCAGCAACAACGGCGTCTCGACGGCCGAGAACGTCGTGCTGGTCGATACGCTGCCCGTGGAGCTCGAGTACGTATGGGCGGGCGTCGAGAATCCCACCGACAACGACAAGTGCACCTACTCGGTCGGCGCACATACGGTCACCTGTGCCCTGGGCGACATCCCGCCCGGCGCGCCGGGCGAGACGCAGCGCCTGATCTATATCGACGCCGTTGTGCGTTCGGACACGCCGATTGGGACGATCATCAACACGGTCAGCGCGACCTCCGCACAGACGCCGGATCCGAACCCGGCCAACAACGTCGACATCACCCAAGAGACAACGGTCGAGACCGTGGCCGATCTTAAGATCGAAAAGGACAGCGAGCCGGACAAGGTCAACGCCGGTGAGCAAAAGAAGTACGAGATCTGGGTCGAGAACATGGGCCCGTCGGATGCGCAGGACGTTGTGGTTTACGACATTCTGCCCGATGAGGTCGTGTACGAGATCGACACGAGCCCGACGATGTGCACGCAGCCGGCCAACCTGATCGGCTTCCGCGCGCAGCTGCTGGGCGAGAACGAGGTCCCGCCGGCGGTCACCCAGGCCATGGGCCTCGCGACCTTCGTGCTCGATACGGACACGAACGTCCTGACCTATGCGGTGCAGATCAACGATATCGACAACCTGGAAGGCGCGGCAGGCATGCACATTCACACGGGCGGCGCCGGGGTGAACGGGCCGATCGCCGTGTGGCTGTGGGACGGGGTTGTACCCCCCGGATTTAGTCCGGCAAGCCCCGTGGTCGGCGAGGCCATCCTTGACGCCGGTGTTGCAGCGGCAATCGCCGCCAACCCTGCCGGCCATTACGTCAACCTCCACAGCACCGATTTCCCGGGCGGTGAGATTCGCGGCCAAATGGCCGAGACCGTCAACAGCCCGCTCCGCTGCGAGCTTGGCAAGATCCAGGCGCAGCCGGCACGCAAACTCCACAGCTCGCCGCGCTTCCTCCGGACGCGAGAGCCGGGTCGTTCCAAGCAGGTCTTCGACGTCTACCTGCCCTATGCCGCGCGCAACATCCCGCTCGGCATCGCTTCGGGCGCGCGCCCATCGACATCCATCGGCGCCTTCGCCGGTTCCATGGAAACCCTCGACGAGGGCAACAAGGGCGGCATCTTTGAGGGCGTCGAGCAAGAGGGCGAAGAAGAGCATCATGGTGATCCGAACGGCCGTGGTGGACGTCACTTCGACATCTATACCCAGGTTCTTCCGGATATCCCGGCGGGCACGCTGATCGCCAATGTCGCGATCGTCACCAGCCCGACGGAGCCCGACCGCACCATTCCCGCCGACGCGGCCAACCTGCACGGGCTCTACCTACTTGGATTCAACAACGTGGCCCGCGCCAAGAACCTCGTGCTCAACGATGCGGACCTGCGCATCGTGAAGTTCGGCAAGCTCGACGGCGAGGTGCGCGCAGGCGAGATCCTCACCTACACGGTCATCGTCGACAACTTCGGTCCCAGTTGGGCCGACGGCGTGGCGATCAAGGACATCCTGCAGTCCTCGGGCATCTACGACCTGATCGACATTCACTCCGATCACGACGCGGTGTGCGTCACGTTGGCCAACGGCGCCACCATCACCACGACGCTGGCCGCCACCGCGTGGCCACCCGTCGTCGCACCGCCGCCCTTCGGCGTCATCGCCGCGGCCGGTGGCATCGAGAACATCCAGGAACGCCTCGAGACCGACTGCACGCTTATCGACGATCCCGCCACGCTCGACGTGGACGAGTCCTTCCTCGAGGTCCTTGCCGCGGACGGCCCGCCCAACTCCGGGCGCTGGATCCTCACCATGCGCGTGCGCGCGCCGCAGGCGCAGGACGTCAACAACATCGCGGACGTCCTCTCCAACGCCAGCGACCGCAACCTCGCCAACAACCACGCCGAGGTCCAACACGAGATCACAGATGTCTCCGATCTCGCGCTGACCAAGACGGCCGTGGGCGAGGTCCAGGTTGACGGCCAGCCCGGCTTGATCTTCAACCCCGGCATCCCCGGCCAGGCCTTCCCCGCGGCGCCGAACTACGCGGCGTCGCCGGGCCAAGTGACCGCCGGACGCCGGATCAGCTACACGCTGACGGTCACGAACAACGGTCCTTCCACCGCCGAGAACGTCGTGCTCACCGACCGTCTACCGCCCGGGGTCACGATCTATCCGGGCAGCCTCGTCACCAGCGACGGCTTCGCCTGCGAGACCGGCACACCCGGTGAAGCGAACGACCGGCTCATCTGCGGTCTCGGCACCGTCTTCCCGGCCCAGAGCAAGAGCGTTTCGTTCCAGGTCATCGTGGAATCGAGCACCTTGCCGGGCGCAGTTCTGGAGAACGACGCCTTCGTGACGTCGGACATCTTCGATCCCTTCAACAGCAACAATCACGCATTCACCCAGACCGTAGTGGACGCGTGGGCGGACATGGAGTTGCTCAAGACCGCGGTCGGCGAGAACGTCGTCGCCTACGACGCGATCCTCGGCCGATTCATCACAACCGACCTACCGGACGCGGTTACCGCCGGGATGATCTTGCGCTACGAGATCACCGTTCAGAACAACGGGCCCTCCGACGCGCGCAACGTCACGGTTCGCGACACGCTACCCGACACGACGCTCGTGACCTTCCTGCGCGCCGAGGGCGCGCTTTGCCGACCGAGCGATGTCCAAGCCAACATTCTGGACTGCCTCGTCGGTGATATCGAGGCCGGTGCACGCGAGACCTTCGACATCTACGTCCTTGTCGACGCCGCCGTACCGGACCTGAGCGTGATCCGCAACGAGGCCGAGCTGCTCGAGCACGCCTCCACCCCGCCCACCCAA
>JAJCYU010000061.1 GCA_029262755.1 Anaerolineae bacterium | reverse complement strand
CCATCGCCATGGGCTGGCTGGTGCGCACGTACGCGCTGCCGGTCCAACCGGGCGGCACGCAGGCGGCGGCGTCGAAGGCGAACGATTCGCCAGGAGCAAGGGTCAGGATGTCGCAGATCCGACCGCGCAAGCAGTCATCGTTGGCCTTGAACCACAGCTCGACCGACGTGCACTCCAAGCCTACGTTCTGAAGGTACAACAGGCTCGTGAAGCCGCCCGCCGTGGCGTAGAGGGAAGGCGCGAAGTAGGCGAAGCCGCCGTAGACCGGATCGTAGGCGCCGAAGTTCTCCCCCGCGACACCGGCATAGCTGCTGGTAACCTCCACATCCGGCCGCAGGTCACCTGGGCACTTGCGCAACGCCTCGACGGCAAGCGGCTGGCAATCGTGCGCGCCGAAGTCGAAGCCGTTCCACCAGATCCGCTCGGTGAAGGCCTTGAAGAAGCGGCGGTAGTTGTCACACGAGCCCACGACTTCCGTGAAGAGGGTTTCGCACAACGCATCGGCGAACAGGTCGCCGCCACGTTCGGTCTGGATCATGCGCGTGCTGGCCGAGATCACGAGGCCGCTGCGGGCGCCGGCCGGAACCTGCGCGCCGAGGAAGTTCCAGGCGCTGCCCGGTGCGAGGAGACCGGAACACTCCACCTTGAGCGGCCCGGCGCATTGCGGCGGGCAGAAGCCCGGCGCGCCCCAGACCAGCATGATCGCCTTCGAGGGACGGTCGCCGACGTTCTGCACCTCCACCCACGTGGAGCACACGGGGTCGTTGCCTTGGAAGCTCAGTACCGGCAGCGCCGTCCAGGCGCCGACGATCGGTCGATTCGGACTGTCGCCGTAGATCGGCGGCGGTTCCGGCGTGGGCGGTCCGGGTGGCGGGGGCGGTGTCGGGCCGCCGGGTCCTGGTCCCGGCCCGGGTCCGGGCGCGATACCGGTGGGCGGGCCGGGCGGAGTCGGGACGGTTCCGCCGCCGCCACCGGGGCCTCCAGGACCGCCGGGGCAGATGCACGGTTGGTAGCGGAATACCGCCATGGGACCAGGAGGTTGGGGCGCGACCCAGAGATAGTGGCTCGGCGGCGTGCCCGGCACCGGCTCCCAGCCCTGCGGCAGGGTGGTCCAGGTGCGATACTGACCCGCTTCCATGTTGCGGAAGCGCGCACAGCCGTTGGACTCGATGTCGCGCACCTCGACCGGCTTCGCGGCGGTGCCCCACGGTGTGAGCAGTAGGGCGTGGACCGTTGCGGCCTGCGGGAAGGGCAGGTTCTCGCCGTTGATGAGCGCGAGCACGCACACGGTCATTTCACCGCGGAAGTCCGGGGTCGGCGTCGCGGGATCGACCGTCCAAGGCGTTGCCGTGGCGGTCGGCGTTGCTGTTCCCGAGTTCGCACCCGGCGTTGCGGTCACGACCCATGGCGTCCACGTCGGAACGGGCGTTTGGGTCGCGGTCGGCTCGATCGGCGCGATGGTCGCGGTCGCGGTCGCGCTCGGTGGCAGCGTGGCCGTGCCGGTCGCGACGGCGGTGGCGGGCGCGATGTCGTCGGTCGGTGTCGCGGAAGGCACCGTGGTGGCCGGCACCGTGGTGGCCGGCACGCTCGACGCGGTCGGGGTCGGGAAGTTCTTGGTGGGGCTAGCTACCGGTGTCGGCGTGCGATCGTTGGAGGGCACGTCCGTCGCGGTCGCCGTCGGCGTCGCCGACGGGAATGTGACCACCGGTGTGGCACTCGGCACGATCGTGGGCGGCACGTTGGTCGATGGAACGTTGGTCGGCGTTGCCGGTAGATCGGTCGGCGTCGCGGGTTGATCGGTCGGCGTTGCCGGCACCGGTGTCGCGGACGCGGGTACGTTGGTTGCGGTCGCAGGAGGATCGGTGGCGGTTGCGCTCGGGGGAACGTTGGTCTGGGTTGGGCGCAGCGTGGCGGTCGGGCGCGGCGTCGCGGTATCCGGCACCGTGGTCGGCTCCGCGAGCGCGATACAGCGCTGGCCGCCGCCGCGGTCACACGCCGGCTGGCTGTCGAGTGCGAGGCCCTCGCCGTCCGTCGCCCAGCTCAGGCAGACGTCTTGCGGGTTGCCGAGCGCTGCAAGGCTCACATAGACGTCGATCACGCGGCCACACGAACCGGAGCCCAGCTGGAAGCCGACGTCGCCGGTCATTCCGGACGAGGAACTCTGATTGGGGCCCGTCGAGCCGCTCGTCGCCCGGCGCCATCGGGGCGAGCCGGCGGAATTCTTCTGGTATCCGGGCGGCCAGGAGACCGCCCAATCGTCCTCAAATCGACCGTTGCCGTTGCGATCGTCAAGCAACGTGACCTCGCCCCGACCATCGGAGGGGTTATCGCCCGTGCTCGCAAGGCCGTAGTCCTCGACCATGAGCAAATAGGCCTGTTGACCCGCGGTGATGCGCCACTTGTAGCGCACGTCCGTCCAGCTACTGCCACTGGCCTGCCAACCGGGCGTACCGTCGACGCAGAGCCGCAAGCGCAGCCGATCGCCTTCCACGGCGTACCACGCGGCGCTCACTTCCCGTGCACTGTCGCTCGCGGGACACGAGGCCGGTCCGTCGCGCTCAAGAAGCTGCCATCCGGACTGTGCGCCGGTGGCAACCTCCAAGGGACGCGTCGGAGCATGGCGTGCGGCCATCCCGGCGGCGAGGCCGATCAGCAGGAGCACGGGTAGGGTCAGAATTCGAACGATGCGGGCCATACGGCCACCTCTCAGGCTGGCGCCCTGCCGGCTCCGCGAGGGGCGGGCGTGGGTCGGGCGTCGGTCGCGGTGGACAACGGCGCGCCCGGCCCGTCCGTTACGCGCGAGCATGAGGACGGGCGCGACACGGGGGTGGTGAAGGCGACGGTTCGGCCTGCATCGCGCTCGAATACCCGCTTGCCATCTACCCCGATACCTCCTATCGGTTGCGCACGCGATGAAGGAGGCCGTATTGGCCGAGGACGCAAGGACACCGCCCCCGCGTCCTAGATCCCCGCGCCGTGATCCTGCGTCGTGCGCCACGCGTAGGGCATGCCGTCGGTGTTCCATGCCAGACCGACCTGGCCCGCCGCGTCCACGACGATAACGCCCGCTTCGCCGCCGGTGAGCGCGCTCAGGTGGTCGATGCCGGCCGCGGCCGCGGCGGAAGCGTCCATGCCGGCCTCCAAGTGGAACGCGATGCGGTGGGCGAGGCACACGCGCATGATGGACTCGCCGTGGCCGGTCGAGGAGATAGCGCCGACGCCGTCGACCGCCCATGCTCCGCTGCCGACGATCGGTGAATCGCCGATGCGGCCCGGCCATTTGTTCTTCGTTCCGCCTGTGGATGTTGCCGCCGCGATGCCGCCGGCGCTGTCGAGCGCGACGGCGCCGACGGTGTCGCCCGGCGTTGCGGCCGGCTCTGCCTTCGTCGCGTTAGCGAGCCCGGCACGTGGATCGGCGGCGGCCGCGAGGGCTTCACCGCGCCACCGACTGTCGTACCAACGCGCTAGGAGCTCCGGGTCGATCAACTCGGCCGACGGCACCGTAAGGCCCCGTTGGCGGGCGAAGCGCTCGGCGCCCGGACCCGAGAGCAGCGCGTGGGGGCTTTCCTCGAGCACGCAGCGTGCGAGGCTGATCGCGTGGCGCACCCGCGGGACGGCCGCGACAGCGCCGAAGTCTTGACGGGAGCCGTCCATGATGATGGCGTCCAACTCCACTTCGCCGTCGAGGTTGAGATAGCTGCCCCGCCCGGCGTCGAATTGCGGATCGTCCTCCAGCACGCGCGTTGCTGCTTCCACGGCGTCCAGCGCGCTCCCGCCGTCGGCGAGCACCCTCCAGCCGACGTCGGAGGCGGACTGCACGCCGGCAATCTTCTCGGAACGGGTCGAGCTTCGGTGCGTGCCCGCACCGCCGTGCACCAAGATCACCGGCTGCGCCATCGTCCACTCCCTACATGGTTCGTTCGCTCGGAGCGCCGTACGACGCCTGGTGGGTTGCGTCCCGCTTTATGCCACAAGACAGCGTACTCGGTCGCGCCAAGATTAGGTGCTGCTCTCCGATTCCGACGGAACATCGCCCAGCTCGCGTTCCAGGACCGCTGCCTCGTCGAGTTTGCGCACGATGGCCTCCGGCTCGCCAAGGAGCTGACCGCCGGCCAGTGACCCCGGTGCCCAGCGACCGACGGCGCCCGCGTGCTCGTAGCGCAACACACGGTGCTCGCCGCGTTCGTCCGCCACGGTCTCGATGGACGTCGTGCCGAACAGGGAGCCCTCGTGGCCCAGCTGCTCGTGCACAATCTGGCTGATATGCGGCAGAAACGGCGCCAAGATGATCTTCAGATCGTCGATCGCGCGCAAGGCAACGTATAGGGTGGTCCGTCCGCGCACGGGATCGTCCTTGATCTGCTTCCACGGCGCCTGGTCGTTCAAGTAGCGGTTGACCTCATGCGCAACGGCCATGGCCTCGGCCAAGCCCAATTTGAATCGCCGGGACTCGATACGTTCACCGACCGCATCGAAGGCGGCGCGCGTGGAGGCCAGGACGGCTTCGTCCTCAGGGCCGAGCGCGCCGGGCTCCGGCACGCGGCCGTCGCAACTGCTGGCGGTGAGCTTGAGCACGCGGTTGCACAGGTTGCCCCACGTGGCCAATAGCTCGTTGTTGTTGGCGCGCACGAAGTCGCTCCACGAGAAATCGACGTCGCGCGTCTCGGGGGCGTTGATGGTGAGGAAGTAGCGCAGCGGGTCGGGATCGTAGCGTTCCAGGTAATCGGGCAGCCACACCCCGATATTGCGGCTGGTGGACATCGATCCGCCCTCGAAGTTCACGTACTCGTTGGCGACGACGTCGGCCGGTAAGTTGGGCACGTCCTCGTCATGGTCCTCGCCGCCGCCGAATCCAGCGGCGCCCATGAGGATGGCGGGCCAGAGGATGCTGTGGAAGATCGTATTGTCCTTGCCCATGAAGTAGTAGCCGTCCGCCGGCTCGTACCACCAATCCCGCCACCGGTCCGGCTCGCCGCGTAGCGTGGCGAGCTCCTTCGTGGCCGACAGGTAGCCCATCACGGCCTCAAACCAGACGTAGAGCACCTTGTCTTCCCATCCCTCGACGGGTACCGGGATGCCCCAGGCCATGTCGCGCGTGATCGCACGCGGTTCCAAGCCCTCCTTGATCAGACCGAGGCTCGAGTTTTGCACGGCGGCACGCCAGCCTTCGCGTGCCGACAGCCACGGCTCAAGCTGTTCGGCAAAGGCGGGTAGATCCAAGAAGAAGTGCTCGCGCTCCACCTGCTCGAGCACCTCGCCGTCGCCGCCCTTGGCGCGGGGCTCGATGAGGTCCTTGGCGTTGAGCAGACGGCCGCAGTTATCGCATTGATCGCCGCGCGCCGCGCCATAGTCGCAGTGCGGGCATGTTCCTTCTACAAAGCGGTCGGGGAGGTAGCGACCCTGGCTGGGCGAGTACAACTGTGGCTCCGATCGAACCACCAGATAGCCGCGCTCGCGCAGCAACGTGAACAAGTCCTGCGCGACGTGGTGGTGGTTGGCCGTGTCCGTGTGCGTGAAGAGGTCGAAGCCGATGCCAAGGGCGTCGAAGGTCTGCAAGAAGCTCTCGTGCCACGTGCGCACGACGTCTTGGGGCTCGATGCCCTCGTCCTCGGCGCGCACCGCGATGGGGGTTCCGTGCGTGTCCGAGCCCGACACCATCAGCACGTCGTTGCCGCGCAGTCGGTGATAGCGGGCGAAGATGTCCGGTGGGAGCAGCGATCCGCCGATGTGGCCGACGTGCAGCGGTCCGTTGGCATAGGGCCATGCTACGTAGACGCCTACGCGCTGCGCTTGGCCCTCGGTTTGGCCGTTCATGGACGATCCTGAGCAGGGGCGGCCCGTCTGGGAGATGGCGGAAGCAGGCGGGCGCAGGTGATTCAAGCAAGCCGGCCCGGGCGCAGAAGGCCCGGGCCGGAAAATTTCATGCGAACGTACATGGTACGTCTAGCGGCTTAGGGGCAGCTCGCGCCCTTGTCCGTGACGACCTGGAAGATGTCGTAGATGTTGACCACACCGTCGACGACAACGTCCATCGCAGGGTTCCAGCCCTCGTCACCGCGGCGCATCAAGAAATGACCACTGACGACGGCGACATCGCTCTGATCGACCTTCTCGTCGCCGTTGACGTCGCTGGCGAGGCTGCACGGCTCGGGTGTCGGCGCCGGGCCGGAGCCGGGCGGCGTCACCGTCTGATAGTCCGGCCGCGGGGCGCCGAAGACCTGCGTCCACGTTGGGCCGCTCGGGTTGTACGCGACGCCGATGTCCTTGAAGTTGTCGTTGAGGATGTTGCGCCGGTGGCCCGTGCTGTTCATCCATGCATTCATGACCGCGACGGGACTACGCTGGCCACGGGCGATATTCTCGCCGAAGGTGGACCACTGGTAGCCGGTCTTGCCGATGCGTTCCTGCACGGTGCCGTCGCCGCAGCCGTTGTGACAGAAGGCGCCGGTGCGCACCATGAACTCGTTGTGCGACCACGCCGCCTCCATCAACGAGTAGTTGACGATCAACGGTGCACGCCCGACCTTGGCCCGTTCCGCATTCACCAGATCGACCACTTCCTGTTCCTGCGGAAGGATCGGGGTGCCGGGCGGGGAGGCCAAGAGCACGGACTGGCTCATGGCCAGTAGGCCGACGGCCACGAAGACCGGCAAGATCAACAGGAACAGGCCCTTTCGGTCCTGCAAGCGCCGAAGGTTGCTCGTCATGGCGATCTCCGCATACGGGTTCACCAGCGCGTCGTGCCGGTGAAGAGTGGAAGGCGTGATTAGTTCGGCCACGATTACGCGACCTGACAGCGGTTCACCGCTACCACGTTCCAGTATAGCACAATCGCGGCGGAGTTCAGCCCGGATCAGCGCTCTTCCGTTGCGTCTTCTGTGTCTTCGGGGTCGCGACCGATCCACCAGCCGAGTCCGGCAAGCACGACGCCACCCAGCAGGGCGCCGAACCAGGCGAGCATCGGCTCGTTGTTGCTGGCGATGTCACCCTCATCGGTCTCCGCTTCACGGGTCGACTCGCCCCGAACGGCGCTGCCGATGCGCTTCCAAGCATCTCCAAGAACGTTGGAGCTCTCATCCGGCCCGCCATCTAGCTCGAAGGCGGCCAGGGATTGAGACGCGGCCTGCGCTTCCGCGACCGCGACCTCACTTGGCTCGCTGCTGGAACGCAGCACCGAATCGACAATCTCCGCGGCATCGATGGGAACGCCGTCCGCATCGAGCATGGTCGTTGCAGCGCGATCGATGGCAAGCACGGACTCACCTTCCGCTAGCGATGCAAAGGTCAACGAGGCGATGCTTGCTTCCGTGATCCCTTCGTCCAACCCGATGACGCTCTCGCCCTGCTCTTGTCCCGTATTTCCCGGCGGCGCTTCGGGCGGAGCATCGTCCGCAGCCCCGGACTCGTTCGATTCCGCGGGCCAGAGCGCAACCAGCACGAGGCTTCCTTCGGCCGGGTCGTAGTCGTAGCGTAGCAAGGGGCCTGTCGTAGCCGGATCGGCATCTGCGCCGCCGACGGTAAGCGAGCCGAGCGGCTGCACCGCGGTCAGCGCGAAAATTGCGGAGTCCCAGCGCAACGTAGCATCGACGCGGCTGAGGCCGGGCGCGCCGTCCACCAGAAGTTGGACTTCTCTTGGCCCGTCGGACACGTCGATGTTGACGGGGGCAAGCAGTATCCGGGTCGCACGCGTTTGGGCCGCAACCGGACGGGTTGCCGACGCCGAAACGACCAGGACGCCGAGCACGACGAGCAGTCCACGATGCGAGCCAACGCGAAACAAGCTCGTTCGTAGACGCCGACCCCGCGCCGGCATCGCCCTGCGCACTGCCTGATGTGCTGCGGCGATCATGGCAGCGCCGCGGTGCGGAGCCCGATCGGCAAGTAGATGGTGGGTGGCGCCTGCACGCGGACCACGGCCGGAGAAACGACGTTGAGCGGGAGGGGTGCGTTGTTCGGATCGCTGAGCAAGAGTTCTTCCAACGCGATCGAAACGTCACCGGCGCGCAGGGTACGAAGCCGCACGGAGAAGAGCACACCCGAACCGCTTGCGCCCGGTCGCGGCGTTTCCGACTCGCTGAACGCGGCGAAGGTGAGCCGGCCAGGCTCCCCAAACGGTGGAACGAATGTCACGTTTCTGCCGCTCGCGCCGAGAAACTCGCCGAGCGCCCCTTCCGAAAAGCTCAGTTCGGCGGGATCCCACTGCAGCGTAGCCTGGAATGCCGCCACGCTCTCGACGCCGTCGACCCGGACGTCGACGGTGACGTCTTCACCGGCACGGGGCGCAGGAGGGGAAGCCTCGAGGCGCCCGCTCGCGGACTGAGCCCGCGCAATCACGCTGACGCCCAATATCAGCGCGAACGCCGAGACGAGGGCCAGATGTGGGACGATCCGTCGTGACCCCACCCGACCCGTTCGCCGGGCAGCGGAACGTGTCGGGCACGGGTTGAATGACTTGCTCTGGTTGCAGTTGGTCATAGCCGCGCGATTCTACCGGCCGGCCCGCGGAGTGACAAGGTATCGGCCATCGGCTAGAATCGCGCGCGTGATCGAGACGCTCCGGGTAGGCCTCACCGGCGATGTGGGGGCCGGCAAGAGTACGGTGCGGCGTTGGTTTGCCGAAAGGGGCGCCGCGACCCTTGACGCGGATCACGTCGTTCACCGACTGCTTGCCCACGACCGTGCGTTGCAGGAAGCGATCACGCTCCGATTCGGGAGTGAGGTCAGCACCCAAGACGGGGTCGACCGCGCCGTGCTCGCGTCGCTCGTTTTCGGGGATCCCGTAGCGTTGGCCGCGCTCGAGGCGTTGGTGTTTCCCGTCGTGAAGCGCGAAATCGTGTCGTGGATGGCCGCCGCGACTGCGAACATCGTGCTCGTCGAAGCCGTCAAGCTCGTGGAAAGCGGCTTGCATCCCAGCTTCGATCAAATCTGGCTTGTTACGTGTGACGCGGCGGTACGGCGCGAACGGCTTCGGGTGCGCGGATGGTCGCCCGACGAGATTCGCGACCGCATGGCTTCCCGCGCTCCACTCGCGCCCCGACTGGCGGTCGCGGACATCGTGATCGACAATAGTGGTTCGCTGGCCGCCACCGATCGGCAGCTTGGCCGTGCGACCGTCGGTTGCGGCAACCGACACAACGCCAACCGATCGCCCCGATGGACGCCGGAGGAAGCCCCATGAAGTGGATCGTCCGACATCCCAACCTAGCAACATGGGCACTGCTCGCCATCGGCATGGTCGCCGCCCTCACATGGTCGGCGCGCGGCGTCGAGGATCTGACCAGCTCGCAATGGAGTTGGCTGGTCGGCGCGACGGTGCTCGTTGCCGGATTGTGTGCGTGGATCATCTCGTGGGAGGCTGATGAACTGGACGCCTACGACGACCAGCAAGAGGATGGCAACGAACAGTACCTTGGGAACGAACAGTACGATGTCGAGGACCGATCCGAGGACGAGGAGACGGCTGATGAAGGCTGATGCACGGAAAGTTCCCGTACCCGGACCCTGGCAGCCGGCCGTGCTCGCCGCGTGGTCGGATTTGAGTGATCGATTCGGGTTGGAATTCGACCAGGTGGCCGTGACCCGTGTGGAAGAGGCTGCCGAAGAGGAAGGCGCGCTTACGGTGTGGCTGATGGCGGGCGGGCGTGGCTATCGCTACCGGGCGACGCTCGACGGCGCCAACGCGGTGCCCGACGAGGCGTGACCGGAATCACGGCGTCCCGCTCGATCGGTGGTCCGGACGGTCCGTGCCGGTTCGAGCCGGGCCGTGACCTGCGTGCGGTCGTTGCGTTGTTGGAGGCCGGCTTCCAGGACGACCTGGACGAGCGTGACCGCCGATGGCTGCGCGACCTTTCGACGCTCTCCGGCGCGGGGCCTGCCCTCGATTGGATGATGCGGCTCTTGCCACGCGCCGAGACCGGATTTTGCGGCATGGTCTGGTATGAGGACGGTCGCCTGGTGGCCAACGTCAGCTTGATTCGTCGCCCGCCTGATATCTGGACGATCGCCAACGTCGTGACGCATCCCTCCATGCGTAGGCGGGGCATCGCCGTTCGGCTCATGGACGCGGCGCTTGCCTTGGCAACCGAACGCGGCGCAGCGCGCGTTCAGCTGCACGTGCGCCCGGACAACGAGCCCGCGCTGGCACTCTACGACCGGCTCGGCTTTCTCCGCGGGGGGCGCACGACCACGCTGCGCCGATCGGCCGGTGTGCCCGCACCGGCGGTGACCGCGACGGATATCGGGTTTAGCGTACAGCCATGGCGACAACCGCGCGATGCACGCGCAATGCGTCTGATGACGCGTGCCGGTTCGTACGCGCAGGGGATACCCGGCGAGCTGCTCGTGCGATCTGCGGATCGGGGCAAGCTTCGGTTGCGCTTCGACGATTGGCTGCACGGACGGAGCCGGGTCGGATGGGCCGTCTCCACCGGCGCAACCTATCGCGCCGTCTCGCTGGTCCTGCTCCAGCAGGAGCCCGGCCTACGAGGAATTCACCGCATGGCGGTCGTGATCGATCCGGCGTGGCAGGGTCGAGCGGAAGAGCCCTTGATCGCGCGGACGCTCGAATCCGTGGCGCGGGCGCCCAAGGCGCCGGTCGAGATCGAGGTCGCCGGAGCACAAGAGGCGTTGCGGGACGTGCTCGTGTCGGCAGGCTTCGAATCCTCGCGCACGCTGCAGCGCCTGACCAAGGATCTTCCGGCTACGTAGCGTGCTTGCTTGAGACCACGCCGCGCCTATTCGGCGGTCACCCGTTCTGCCAGCAGCTCCGCGGCCCGTTCGG
>JAJCYU010000060.1 GCA_029262755.1 Anaerolineae bacterium | reverse complement strand
TGGGGTTACAGATGTCCCCGTCGATCTCGTAGCTGTCCTTCTCGGCCGTGGGCGAAGCGGACGGGGTCTTCGTCGCCGTCGCGGTGCGCGTCGGCTCGAGGGTGGGGGTCACGGTGGAGTCGGGTTCGAACATCTCGACGCCGAGCTCGTAGCCTGCCTCCGCGCCGAAGCCCGAGCCGCGATTGTCGACCGTGATGATCGCGGTCTGGTCGGCACGCGCCTGGAAGATGATCTCGCTCTCGAAGGTCAACGTGCCCTTGTCGTCGCTCCAGCAGCCGAAGGTGGGATGGAAGGGCCTGCAATCGGTGTCGGTCGCGAGATCGCCCACCGCCATGACGGTGTCGACGCCCGGCCCGAGATTCTGGGTGAACACCCGGTACCAGCGGCCGCTCTTGACCGGGAAGTAGGCCAGATCCAGATCGAAGGGGCTACAGAAGTTGCGGCTCTGCACGGGCGCGTTGCCAGCGCCCAGCCCGACCCGAATCTCCTTCTGGAAGCCGCGCCCGTCGTCGAACTCGAACTCGTCGGGATCGGTGCACGTGGGCGAGATGCCGGGCGAAGGGCCTCCGGACAAGCCGGGGAAAGGCGTGTTCGTTGGCGGAGTATTCGGCGTGAACGTCGGCACCGGCGTCGGCGTGGCGGTCGGCTCCGCGTCCGGATCTTCGGTGGGCGCCGGCGTATCCTCGCGTACGATCGTGGGGATCGGCGAAGGCGTCGGCGTGAACGTTGGCGGTGGATCGGCGAGCCAACTCTCGAAGGCCGTCGCCTCACCGGTCGTCGTGTCGCGCGCGACGACATAGCTCAGCATCACCTGCTGGGTTTCCGGGTCGACCCGGCGCACGCCCACGGGCCATTGGGGGTTGAAGCTCAGCGGAACGGAGAAGCTCCCATCCGCGCCGGGCACGTTGAATTTGTGAATCGACCAGCTTTGGTTCTCCGGTGCAAGCGGGTCGCCGCCTTGTGGGAACTCCACGACGGCGATCTCCAGTGCCTGGCTCTGCCGCCAGCCCGAGCCCTCGAAAACCGGATTGCGCGGATCCGAGAGATCGACGGTGAAGACGCCGCCGCGCGGAACGGAGGGCCCGTCGCCGCCGGGCACCTCGATGTCTTCGGGGCGCTCGCGCGTCGGATCGAAGATGCGTCCGCGAGTCGCGTCCAAGAAGCCCGCGCCGACCTCGCCTTCGAGGCGGCCGAAGGCCTCGATGTAGAGCGTTCGGCCATCGGCCGCAGCACGCTGGAGCAAGGTCTCGCCGTCATCGAGTGCCAGCGACGCGCCTTCGAAGACCAACTGCGCCTCGCTTGCATCGACGACGTTGGCAACGCCGTCAAATGTCGAATCGTTGCTATCGACCGCGATGAGGCCGGTCGTGGAATCGATGGCGTCGGTCGCGAGCGGGCCGTAGACGCGCTCTTCGCTCGGGTCGACGAGATCGCGCTCGGTGCCGAGGCAGCCGTCCACGCAGGTCGGGCATTCGTGTTCGCTGATCGTCCGGTCCAGCAAACCGACGTCTTCCACGTCGAGCGCGACGACGGAAGACTCGCGGCGGATGCCGTCGGGCAGCGACTCAGTCTGGCAGGGGAAGAAGACGTAGTATGCGTCCTCGGTCTCCGCCACGAGGCGCGTGCAGTAGACGCGCGGGTTGATCATCGGGCGGATCGTCTCGCCGTCCGGCATGGCGCGGTAGGCCTGCACGCGGGGCAGATCGCCGCCATCGCACATATCGCGGTAGGCGTGCACCTCGCCGATGCCGGCGATGAGCGTCGCGAGCAAGGCGATGAGGCCGGCCGTGACCACGATGCCACGTCCGCGCTCGTCCGGCTCGACGGCGTGTAGGGCTTGCATGATGCTGCGTGCGCGCAGGTTGACCACCGCGGCGTTCAGCACCGGGTAGCGCAAACGCCACGCGGCGGGAACGTTCCAGGCACGAAGGCGCGAGACGCCGGTGCGCAGCAGGAGCCACATGGGGTAGGCTGCGCCGAAGAGCACCGCGAGAAGCCCGATGCGACGGATCCAGCCGCCGATAGCCCAGAGTTCGGTGACGGCGCTCAGCCTTCCACCGACCGGCAGGGCCCCGCGGAAGCGACCCGCGGCGGCCACGGCTTCCGGGATGAGCAGATAGAACACGACAAAGAACGATACGAACAGCCCGCCGATCAGCAGCGGTCGACCGGGGCTGCGCACCACGTCGCGCAGCAATCGTTGGGCGAGCCAATAAAACGCCAGCGGTACCACGAGGATCGCGCCGAGAACGAGTGCCAACGCAAGCACGATCACAGGGCTGAGGAGCACCAGCAGCACCGTCATTCCAATCACGTGCAGCATTCCTGCGGCGAGATTCGCTCCGTCCGCCAGACCTACGACGCCCGCTTCGCGCAACTCGAATGCGCGCAGGAAGTAGGCGCGTCGGTAGAGCCAGCCCCAGAGCTGGGTCAACGCCAACAGAGTGATTGCCGCGGCGGCCAAGGTGGCGGGCGATGCCGTGGGCAGCGAAGCACCGCCCGGCAGCCGCGCGCGCAACGCGCCGAAGCTGCCGCCAAGCGCGCCGATGCCGCTCCAGCCGCCGCTTGCCGCCGGCGCACGTCGTGCGGGCGCACGCTTCGGACGGTCTACCAGGACCTCGGACAGATCGACGTTGTCGAGCGTCGTGCCGTCCAATTCGGCGGAGGTTAGGTCCGCGCCTGCCAGATCGGCCCAGCCCAGATTGGCCCGCGTAAGGTCTGCCTGGCGCAAGCTCGCGCTGCGCAGGATGGCCCAGCGGGCGTCCGCGCGGCGAAGCACACAGGCTTGGAGGTCGGCGCCTTCGAGTACCGTCCAGCGAAGGTCCGCCGAGCTCAGATCTGCGCGGGCGAGCTTCGCGCCACGGAGGTCGAGTCGGCTGAGGTCTGCGCCGCGCAAATCGAGGCCGGAAAGGTCAACGGGACCATCGCTGGCTTCGATGCGGGCCTGAATCTCGTCGCGGGTGAGGGCCATGTATATCGTCCGTCGGATGGTCAGCGCGGGATTATAGCGGACGGGGCGGTCGCATAGTAGGCATGATGATGCACGCTAATCGTCCTGTACGGTGGGCGTGCGGAGGGGCCTGGGAGAGCCGTTGGGCAGCAGGCTGCGGCCCGTCATGCTCGCAGGCGCGGCAATACCGAGCAGGTCGAGAACCGTCGGGGCGACGTCGGCGAGCCTGCCCTCGCGCAGAGCGCTTGATGACGCTGCGCGTGTTCGTGGCAGGGAGCCGGCGATGGCGATCGGAACCGGGTTTGTCGTGTGGGCCGTATGGGCGCCACCCGTCTCTGGATCGATCATCTGCTCCGCGTTGCCGTGATCGGCCGTGACGAGCGCGGTGCCGCCCACCTCGGACAAGACCGCGAGAAGGCGGCCCAAGCAGGTGTCGACCGCCTCCACCGCCCGGATGGTGGCGGGGATGTCGCCGGTGTGGCCGACCATGTCGGGGTTCGCGTAGTTGACGATAAGCAGAGCATCGCGACGCTCACGCAGACGGGCGGTGACGACGTCGGTCAGGGCCGACGCGCTCATCGCGGGCGCTTGGTCGTAGGTCGCGACGTCGGGGGACGGCACCATGCGTCGATCCTCGCAGGGGAAGGGCGCCTCGCGACCACCGTTGATAAAGTAGGTGACGTGCGCGTACTTCTCTGTCTCCGCGGCATGAAACTGGCCGAGACCGGCCTCGGAAACCACGTGCGCCAAGGGTTCTTGAACCTCGATCGGTGCGAAAGCGGACGGGGCTGTCTGGCCCACCCGGTAGCGCGTGAGGGTCACGACATCGTAGCCACCCTCCGGCATGCCCGGCCGCTCGAAACCGTCGAAGGCGGGATCGGTCAGGGTGGTCAGGAGCTGTCGCATGCGATCGGCGCGAAAGTTGAAGAGCAACACACCGTCTTCGGCCGCCATGCCCACGGGGTCGGCGTCGCGGGAGATCACGGTGGGCGGTACGAACTCGTCGCTGATCCCCTGGTCGGCCGCCTGCGCGAGGGCCGAATGCGCATCGGCTGCGCATGGGCCGCTCCCGTCGACGATTGCGCGCCATCCGCGCTCGATCCGGCCCCATCGCTGGTCACGATCCATCGTGAAGTAGCGACCTCCGATCGATGCGACGCGGCCGAGGCCGATCGACTGGAGCTCGTCCTCCAACGTTGCCAGAAAGCCCGCGGCGGAGTCCGGCGCGGTGTCACGCCCGTCGGTCAAGGCGTGGATCGCCACGCGGGTCACGCCGAGCTCATCAAGAACACGCACGATGGCAAGTAGGTGACGGTCATGGCTGTGCACGCCGCCGTCGCCGAGCAGGCCGACAAGGTGCAGGACCCCGCCTCGTTGCATCACACGTTTCGCCAAGGCGCGCAGGGCCTCGTTGTCGGAGAGTCGGCCTTCGGCGATCGTTTCGTCGATACGAGTCAGTTCCTGCCGGACCACGAAGCCGGCGCCGAGGTTGAGGTGGCCCACCTCGCTGTTGCCCATCTGCCCCTCCGGTAGCCCGACGTCTCGACCACTCGTGCGGAGCAGGCCGCTCGGGCCCTCGGCGCGGAGTCGGTCGACGACGGGGGTGCGGGCTCGCGTCACGGCGTTGCCCGGTCCGGGCGGCGCGATGCCCCAACCGTCGAGAATGATCAGTGCGACGGGATGAAGGCTCGGTTGCGGGGTGGGAGACATAGATCCTCGGTCGACGGCTTGGCCGGCAAGACAGGGCTCTGGAGCGTGGCCGCGGGGAGCGGAGGAGGGTGTTGCAAGGGTGGCCACGGCGCGTGAGGTGAGACTGAGCCATTGCTAAGAGCGGAGATGTCCGCACCAATCACGAACGCGTCCCCGACCGCGTTGCCGACAGCCCCTTCGACGAAGGTCCCACGAGCGAGCCAGGATTGTAGATCCAGCCCCGTCGGGATGGCGAGCCATCGAGGATTCCATACCTTCCGATCGGATCCGACGCACGACTGTCCTTGCCGGTGATCGCTCGGCCGCCTAGCCTTGCGCGGATGAATGCACGCATTGGGGTGATTGGGCGCTTGCTCGGCGTGCTGCTCGTCGCGGCGGCGCTGGTGGTGTTCGCGTTGGCCGGCACGCGGCGGCTCGGCATGCTGCCGCGACGCGCCGGCGATTCGGGTCCGCCGAATCTGCATACGGGCACGGCGGTGGCCGACCTCGGTCCCTCCGGAGGGCTGGACGAAGCCTCCGGCTCGTTGCCTCTGGCCACGGGCCCTGACGCAGCACGTGGTCCTGCCGCGGCCACGGGGCCCGGCGCCATGCCGACGATCGTCGGGCCCGTTCCGCCGGCGGCGACGCCGGTGCCGACCCCCACGATCGATCCCCGACGCATCGGGCTGATCCCCGGGCACTGGGGTTATGATTCCGGGGCGGTGTGCCCCGACGGCCTATACGAGGTGGATGTCACAGTCGATGTGGCGCTGCGCACCCAAGCGATTCTCGAGACCCGTTCCATCGCCGTAGATCTGCTCGAAGAGCATGATCCAGACACGCCGCAGGCGCCGTTGCAAGGCTACCGGGCCGCAGCGCTCGTCTCGCTACACGCCGACAGCTGCACGCCCGTCGGCGCCTCCGGATTTCGTGCTTCGCGTTGGCCGTACAGCAGCACGCCGGCCGCGGACGATCGGCTGCTCGCCTGCCTCTACGACCGCTACGGCGCGGCAACCATGCTTCCACGCCACGACAGTTCGATCACGATCGACATGTGGAACTACTATGCGTTCCGAGAGATTCATGCCGAGACGCCGGCCGCGATCATCGAGCTAGCCTTCTTGGGCGATGATCGCGAGTTCGTGGACGAACACCGCTACTCGATGGCGCTTGGCATCGCGGACGCGATCAGCTGCTTTCTCGATGGCGGCTGACCTCGTTCGCGATGTGGGCACCAGGACGTGGATGCGGTAGCGGAAGCTAAGAGATTCCGCGATACGGACTACTACGCGGACTCGCTCTCCGCGTGCTCGTCTTCATCCACGGTCTCACGCACCTTCTTGGTGCGACCACGAGACTCGGAGCGCGTGATCAACAGTGGCGGCGCGTCGCCGTTCACGGTCTCGGCGCGGATCACGCACTTGGCGACATCGTCGCGGGACGGAATCTCGTACATCACGTCGAGCAGGGTGCGTTCGAGGATTGTGCGTAGGCCGCGGGCGCCGGCCATGGTCGAGAGCGCCTGTTCGGCGGCTGCCATCAATGCATCGTCGGTAAACTGCAACTCCACGCCGTCGAGGGCGAAGAGGTGCTGGTATTGCTTGATCAACGCGTTGCGCGGCTCGACCAGGATGCGCGTGAGCATGGCCGCATCGAGCGGATCGACGGAGACGATCACCGGCAGGCGTCCGACAAACTCGGGGATCAGCCCGAAATCCAACAGATCGTCGGCGCGCGCGTGGTGCAGCAACTCGGAGTTCGGAACGTCTTCGTGACCGTCGTCGCCGAGGAAGCCCATCTTGCCGCCGCGTCCGACGCGCTTCTGCACGGCCTCGTCGAGACCGGGAAACGCGCCACCGCAGATGAACAGGATGTCGGAGGTGTCCAACTGCAAGAAGTCCTGGTGGGGATGCTTGCGGCCGCCCTGCGGCGGAATGTAGGCGACCGTGCCTTCAATGATCTTCAAGAGGGCCTGCTGCACGCCCTCGCCCGAGACATCGCGCGTGATCGAAGGATTGTCGCCCGACTTGCGGGCGGTCTTGTCGATCTCGTCGATGTAGATGATGCCCTTGGACGCACGCTCGAGGTTCCCGTCCGCCGCCTGGATCAAGCGCAAGAGAATGTTTTCCACGTCCTCGCCCACGTAGCCCGCCTCGGTAAGGGCCGTGGCGTCCGCGATCGTGAACGGAACGTCCAACAAGCGTGCCAAGGTCTGGGCGAGCAAGGTCTTGCCGCACCCGGTTGGGCCGATGAGCAGGATGTTCGACTTCTGAAGCTCAACGCCGTCCGGTGCTCGCCCGCGCTCGGACGGAGCGAAGCCCGTGCCGGCGCCGGATCCGACACTCATGCTCGTGCTCGGGTCGGATTCCTCATCGTCCTCCGGCGTCCCAGCACGGGCGTCGATGCGCTTGTAGTGGTTGTAGACCGCGACCGCCAATACCTTCTTGGCCCGTTCCTGCCCGATGACATACTCGTCGAGACCGTCGAAGATCTCCTGGGGATGCGGCACCCGAGGAACGAAGACCTCGTCGTCGCCCTCGCGCGCCTCCTCGTCAGCCAGGATCTCCTTGCACAGGTCCACGCACTCGTCGCAGATATACACGGAGTCAGGGCCGGCGATCAGCCGACTGACCTGATCCTGCTGGCGCTTGCAGAACGAGCAGAAATGGGTGGGACGACGCGGCCGATTCGTCATGCGTCGCGGTCCCCGTTGGCACGGGAGCTCAAATCGAGGTCCTCACCGCCGACGGCCTGGGCGAGGCCCTCGGGGCCCGGCAGTACTTCGTCGACGAGACCGTACTCGACCGCTTCAGGCGCCAACAAGTACCGGTCGCGCTCAAAGTCGGTGGCGATCTGCTCTTCTGTTTGGCCTGTGTGGAACGACAAGATCTGGTGGATCCGCTTGTTGAGCCGCAGGAGCTCGCGAGCCTGGATCTCGACGTCGCGCGCGTACCCGCGGCTGCCGCCGCCGGCCGGATGCATGTGCACCGTGGCGTTGGGCAGCGCGAGGCGCTTGCCCTTCGTACCCGCCGCGAGCAACACGGTGGCCATGGATGCCGTGGTACCGATGGCCGTGGTACGAACATCCGCGCGGATCAGCTGCATCGTGTCGTAGATGGCAAGGCCGGCATACACGACGCCGCCCGGCGAGTTGATGTAGAAGTGGATGTCCTTGCCCGGGTCCTCGCGGTCGAGGTAGAGCATCTGCGCCACGATTAGGTTTGCTACCTGATCGTCAATCGGCGTCCCAAGGAAGATGATGCGTTCCTTGAGCAGCAGGCTGTAGATGTCGTACGCGCGCTCGCCGCGACCCGTCTGCTCGATGACCATCGGCACGATGGCCTGCGGGGGAATCGTCGCATGGGTCATGTGTGGGTGCCTTTCCATCGGGTGGCCGTCTGGCCGGTGGCTAAGCCCGCGCGGGATCCGCGCGCGCCGGCCCTCAAGGATAGCCCATCCGCGCGCCGTTGGGAGCGCGCAACTCAGGCTTGGGATTCGTCCGATGCGTGCTCGTCTTCCGGATCGGCTTCGATCTCGGTCGACGCTTCGGGAGGCGCATCAGCCGCCTCACCCGAAACAATGGCCATGAGACGGGCAATCGCACGGCTCGAAAGGAGTCGTGAGCCCATCTGGCGGCGCAGGGTCTCGTCATCCGGCATGCCGCGACGCGCGGGGGCCGAAAGCATCTGCGTGAAGGCCTCCACTTCGTGTTGCACTTCGTCCGCGGATACGCTTATACCCTCCCGCTCGACGAAGGCCGTCATCACCAAGCTGCGCTCCAAGCGCTGACGCGCGCTCGCTTCCGCGTCGGAGAGGATCTGGTCCTCGTTCTCCTTCTGCATCTCGAGCCAATGTTCCCAGCGGAATCCTTGTCGCTCCACACGTGAGCGCAGATCGCCGATGACATCGGCCACTTCGTGCTCGAGAAGTTGCGGTGGGTAGGCGAAGTTCGCACGCTCCACCATCGTATCGACGACCTGTTCTACCTGCGTGTCTCGGCCGGCCATGCGCGCGCGCTGCTCGAGCTGGGCGCGGACCGTTTCACGCAACTCGGCGAGCGTCTCCACGTCCGCGAGTTGCTGGGCCAAATCATCGTCCATTTCCGGCAGCGTCAATCGCGAGACGCCGTCCACTTCGGCCTGGAACGAAACGGTCTTGCCTTGCAGCTCCGTTTGAGGCCAAAACTCGCTGTATACGAGGGTGAAGGCGTGGCTTTCGCCGGCGGCCAGGCCGATCAGCTCGTCGACGACTTCCGGCGGCACGCCGGCATCCGCGACCTGTTCGGAATCGAGACGCAGCGAGAGCGCTTCCTCTTCGAAAACGATCTTGTCATCGAGGGTGCCCACGAGGGAAAGTCGGACAACGTCTCCGGCCTCGGCCGCGCCTTCGGCCGGCTCGAGGACGGCCATCTCGTTGCGCCAGCGCTCAAGGGTCTCGTCGACCGCATCGTCCGGCACGGATTCGGGTTCCGGCAACTCGACCCGCAGCGCATTGTAATCGCCAAGATCGACTTCAGGCGCAAGCGGGACCAATGCGCGCAAGGTTAGCGGTTCGTCCGACGCCTTTTCGATGCTGACCGGGGCCGATGGGCGCAAGCCCTCTTGTTCGACCGCCTGCTGCACCACCGTGCGGCTGGCGCGCTCCAGTGCCTCTTCCTCGATCGCAGCATCTCCGACGAGCGCGGCGACGCGCGCTCGAGGCGCCTTGCCCGGCCGGAAACCGGGAATCTTGTTCTCGCGAGAGAAGGCCGCGACGACTTCGCGTCTTGCTGCGTCGAGCACCGCGTCCGGCATCACGATGGTGAGCTGGACCTGGCGCGGCTCGACGGTTTCGGTAGTGATCTCCACGGTCGGGGCTCCTCGTCGGGGACGGAAAGGGCGACGTGGCGCACGAGGTCGGGCTCGCGCGCTTCGGTCGGCCGAGTGGTGGCGTCAGGTGGGGAAGGGGAGACTCGAACTCCCACGGGCTATGCCCACATGCTCCTAAGGCATGCGCGTCTGCCAATTCCGCCACTTCCCCATATGCGCGGCACGGGACCGCGCGATCTTGCCGCGAGAGTATAACGCACCGCGGTGGCTCTAGCGGATGCGGCTCTCCAGCACGGCCCAGTATTCCTGTGCGGGCCACGCATGATCCGAGCACGCGGCGCGCAGATAATCGTCGCGGTAGCGCTGAATCTCGCGCCGCACACCGGCTTCGTCGAGCAACGCGACGTCGGCGATAGCGCGGACGGGAATCCCGCACACCGGGCACGTGATCACATCGTCAAGGACAACGCGCCAGGTTGGATTGCGCGCTTGCCAATCGAGGACCGGCTCGGGAACGCCGGAACCCTCGGGGAAAAAGACGATCGCGACAGGCTCTCTCACCGTGCTCCCGCTCGTATCCACTACGCCGTACACTTCGGCGGCACGGCCGGGCCGAGCGCCGCCATTCTAGCACACGGGCGGCGGTCGTACGGGGCGATTGGTCGCCGCTTCGTCGCCGCAGTCCGGAGCCGGACGGCGTAGGCTAGCCGTCTTCGCCGCTCTCGTCTCCGTCTTCGCTATCGTCCTCGCCGGCGTCGGGGTCCTCTGCGCCGGCTTCATCACCCTCGTCTGAGGCTTCCGTTTCCTCCGCCTCGTCTTCCCCAGCGTCCTCGGCCCTGGCTTCGGCCGCGCCCAGGGGCTCTTCCACGATCATGGTCCAACTGGCCTCGTCGTTGAGCGTGAAAAAGAGGACGGTGGCCGTGCGCTTGAGCCCCTCGTCCGCGAAGCGATCGCTGAGCTGCTCGTCGTGCAGGAAGACCAGGCTGCCGTCACGGTCTTCCACGTCGCTCCAGCCGAACAACGGCATTTGCTCGGAGTACCAGTCGTAGATCGTCTGCTCGTCGTAATCGGGCATCGCGAGCTCGAGGCGGGCATCCGTGTCGGCCGTGCCGGCTACGTGTTCGACGACCGTCGCGGCGAGCGGAACCGGCACGCCGGCGATTTCCGCGCTCTCCACCGGATAGAGCGGCTGGTCGGCGGGATCGATCGTCGGCGTTGCCGTCGGCTCGCTGCGCGCGATGATCGTGGGGCTCGCGACCGCGAGCGCCGTCAACGCGGTCGGCTCTGCGGTCGGTGTTTCTGCGGCTTCATCCGCGTTGCGACAGGCGGAAAGGCCGAGGCCAAGACATAGACCGCTCAAGGCGGTAAGGCGCAATGCAACGGGGCTCATCATCGGACTCCTGGTCACGATTCCAGCCCACGGTTGGGCATGGCCTGCGGGGCGCCAAAGGGTACGGTGAGGCGACGGCGTGTCAAGCGGTGGAACTCTTGTACGTCCGGATTCCTTCTGTCAGCATACCCTCGATGGTCGACCCCGCCCTCGCGCCCACCGCCTGCCTGGCGCCCGCACCGCCTGCCGTATTCCCGCGCGCTTTCTTCGCGCGGGACGCGGCCACGGTCGCGCGTGCGCTGCTCGGCGCGTCCATCGTGCACGACGCGGCGGGCGGGACGCGAAGAGCGCGAATCGTGGAAACCGAAGCCTATCTCGATGGGGATGATCTCGCCTGCCACGGTGCGAAGGGGCGCACGCCGCGAACGGAGGTGCTGTTCGGAGCCCCCGGCGTGGCGTACGTATACCTCATCTACGGCATGCACCACCTCCTGAACGTCGTGTGCAACCGGGAGGGGATTCCAGCCGCCGTGCTCCTGCGCGCCGCGGAGCCGATCCGCGACGTGCCCGGTGACAGGGACGGCCCGAGTCGCGCGGAAGGACCAGGGCGCATGGACGGCCCCGGTCGCCTGAGCCGCGCGCTTGGAGTCACGGTCGGCGCGCACAATCGCGTCGATTTGTGCGACCGGGCATCGCCGCTGCGTCTCGAGCCCGGCACGGATCCGTCGCGCATTCAGGTCACGCCCCGAGTCGGGGTCGCGTACAGCGGCATTTGGGCGGCCGCCGCGCTGCGGTTTGTGGACGTCGACAGCCCTTGTGTCTCGCGCTGGCGTTGGCGTTGAGCGCGCGGCGAGACGCGGCAGACGGGACTTCCGGCCGCTTGGCGGAGCCCTATGCGCTCCCCATCCCGCGGCACGCGCGCCGGCGTACGCGGTGGCGCGTGGATTGGTACCGGAACAGATGCGGTAGTCGGCGACGACCTCAGAATCGCTCCTGGATTCGGCCGCTGCAGATGGATTGCAGGAGATGGTTCTTCCTCCTGTGCATGGGGCTCTGCGCCACCGGCATCGCCGCATGTGAGACGGGCGATCAGCGTGCCCGACGCGATGCGACTCCGCTCGCCGGTGGCGCGAGCACGAATCGGAATCGCGCGCCGATCGTGGTGTTTGCCGCCGCCTCGCTGGAAGCCGTTTTCGACGAGGCCGCGTCGCGCTTCGCCGCCCGACCGGACGGCACGGAGGTCGTGATCCACGCCGCGGGTTCGCAGATCCTCGCCACGCAGTTGCTCGAAGGTGCGCGCGCCGACCTCTTTGCGAGCGCCGACGCACACCAGCTCGACCGCGTGCGCGATGTCGGGCTCTTCGTGGCCGGGACGCCGTTTGCGACCAACAGCCTCGTCGTCGTCACGCCGCTCGACAATCCGGGTCACGTGCAGACGCCCATCGATCTTGCGCGGCCCGGCTTGCGCCTCGTGCTTGCCGGCCCGGACGTTCCGGCCGGTGCCTATGCGCGAGAAGCCTTGCAACGACTGGGCATCGCGGGCGCGGTGGACGCAGGCCGCGTCTCGGAAGAGTCGGACGTGCGCGGGGTTCTGGCGAAGGTTGCGCTCGGGGAGGCGGACGCGGGCATCGTCTATCGGACGGACCTTGGTTCGGCTCTCGCCGACACCGTTCGCACGATCCCACTGCCCGCCGCGGCCGATGTGCGGGCGACCTATTGGATCGCCCGGTCGAGCGACACGCCGCGGTCCGTGGCTGCGGACGGGTTCACGGCGTGGTTGTTGAGCACCGAAGGCCGGTCGTTGCTGGCCGAACATGGTTTCTCTTCGCCATGAGGCTGCGTCGCGGCGACGGGGGAGAGGGGGCGGCGCCGTCGGTGTTCGCGGTACTGGCCTTCGTCGGTGCCGCGTTCCTCGTGCTGCCGCTGGCCGCGCTGGTCGCACGTGCGCCGTGGACGCGTGCGGCGGCGTTGCTTGCCGATGCGGACCTGCGGTCGGCCATCGTGCTCTCGCTCGGCGTTGCGACGGGCGCCACGGTTCTGGCGGCGTTCTTCGGGCTGCCGCTGGCATGGTGGTTGTCCCGCGGACGCTTTCCGCTGCGCGGCGCCCTGCGCGCGCTTGTCACGCTGCCGATGGTGCTGCCACCGGTCGTGGCCGGCGTCGCGCTGCTCGCGGCCTTCGGTCGCCGCGGCCTGCTCGGCGGCGCGTTGGAGGCCGGGGGCCTGACGTTGCCGTTTACGACCGCGGCCGCCGTGCTGGCAGCCGCCTTCGTCTCGGCACCGTTCTTCGTGCGTAGCGCGGAGGCGGGGCTCTCCGCGGTGGATCCTGCGCTCGAGGCTGCCGCGGCAAGCCTCGGTGCATCGCGCTGGCGCATCATGCGCACCGTCACCTTGCCCGAGGCGCGTCGCTCCCTTACCGCGGGTCTCGTCTTGTGTTGGGCGCGCGCGCTCGGCGAGTTCGGCGCGACGATCACCTTCGCCGGCAACGTGCGTGGCACGACCCGTACGTTGCCGCTTGCGGTCTTTAGCGCCCTCCAACGCGACCCCGACCTTGCGGTGCTGCTGGGCGTGCTGATGTTGGGCCTGTCCCTCGCGGTACTCGTGGCCCTCCGCGGCGAAGAGGTGCGGCCTTGAAATCCGCCCAGGCGTCAGGGGGAGGGGGAGCGGCAGAAGGGCTGCGCGCTTCGATGTCCGTGGTCCGGGGCGACCTAAGAATCCAGCTTGCGCTCGACGTTCCCGCGGGCTCGGTGTTGGTGATCGAGGGCGCGAACGGGGCGGGCAAGACGACCTTGTTGGCCACGCTGGCAGGGCACATTGCGGCCTCGGAGGGTCGGGTGCAGCTGGGAGCCACGGTGATGGAAGACGTGGCGCGCGGTGTTCGGTTGCCGACCCAGGCCCGTCGCGTGGGGGTGTGCTATCAGGATCGGCGGCTCTTTCCATCCTTAACGGCACGGGACAACGTGGCCTACGGCGCGCGCTCTCGTGGCATCGACCGCAAGGCTGCCCGCGACGCGGCCGATTCCTGGCTCGAGCGCCTCGGGATGGCATCGCTGGCCGCATTGCGGCCCGCCCGTCTGTCGGCCGGGCAGGCTCAACGCGTGGCCTTGGCGCGAGCCCTCGCTTGCTCGCCCCGTTGGCTGCTACTCGACGAGCCGCTTGCGGCGCTCGATCCGGACGCGCGTGCCCAGACGCTCGACGTCCTCGTTGCCGCGCTACAGGATTTCGACGGACCGGTTCTGCTGGTCAGCCACGAGCGCGATGTCGCGCAGCGCTTGTCGGCCGGGTGCGTGCGCATGGAGCGCGGAAGATTGGTGTCCGTGGATCCCGCTCTAGACCACCGCGCGCGTAATGTCCGCATGAGCGATGACCGCGAGCAAGACGATCCTGTGCGCGACGATCGTGTGCGTGGGGTGGACGAGGGGAAAGACGGCGACAATGGCCTCTAGCGCCGCTCTAGCGCCGCTCTAGCGAGGTGCTAGCGCCTCGCTAACAGCGCGCGCCTAGCATGGCTCTCGAACCGCATTCACGCCCGAGGCGGACCCAGGCAGGCGCGAAATGCCGCCGGGTGGCCCGGGCCCAGATTCCATACGAGGAGCCAAGAAAATGACCATGGTTCGCCGTACTCGATTCCCCGAATACCTGACCCTGCGCGACGCAATGCAGCATATGTTCGACGAAGCACTCCTGCCGAACGCCCCGCGTGCCGGCACGAACGGCAACGGCAACGGCAACGGCATCGGAAGCGCGACGGTGCCCTTCGATGTGATCGATCGCGAGGATGAGATCATCGTCCGAGCTCCGGTGCCGGGCTTTCGCACCGAGGACCTCGACATCACGGTGCAGGCCGACGTGCTGACGGTGGCAGGGGAGCTCAACACGCAGGTCGACTCGACCGACGAGGAAGAGCGCTATCACCTGCGCGAATGGCGCAGCGGTAGTTTTCGGCGCGCGATGACCTTGCCCGACCAGGTCAACGCCGAAGGCGCGGAGGCGGAGGTGCGCGACGGCGTGCTCACCCTGCGCCTCCCGAAGCGCGAGGACGTGAAACCGCGCAAGATCGAGGTTCGCACGCGCTAGGCACCGCCGACATGTCTTCGTCGCCCGCGCCGATCGCAAAGAGGGGCGCGCACGGGTAGCACGAATCCAGACTCGGTGCGGCGGAACGCGCGCGATAGGATGAGCGACGCGGGTAGGGCGAAGGCATAAGGACCAACCGCGAGTAGGAATTCGAGTCGCAGGACGGGGTAGCAGAACGATTCGGTGCGGGCGTCCATCGGACGCCCGCACCGAGTCGTTGCCCCGATTCGGCCCTTCGTTTCGAACCGGCCCTGTTGGGGCCGGCCTACGGCCAGAAGCGTCTTCGCCGGGTCCCGCTCACGGCCGCGGAGGACAGGGCAATGCTTCGCGAATATCCTCGTAAATGCCGGCCAGCGCTTCCGCCTCCGGCACCGGCACGTAGCGCACCGGATCGCCCGCCACGTCGGTCATCAGTGCCGCATCCACGGAGGGGCCGACGCCGATGGTGAACACGGTCGCGACATCACGTGCCGGTCCGCCTGCAGCTCGCACGGCGTCCGGTGTCGTGCCCGTCGGCGCGCCGTCGGTCATGAGCACGATCACGCCGCGCGCCGCCGGCCGCCTGCGCGGACCCGTGAGCTCTGCGGTGGCCGCCTGCAACGCCAGGTCGATGCGCGTCGTCGGCGAGGTCTCGATCGCCGCGATGGCAGTTCGCAGCGTGCTCTCGTCAGCGGTCAGCCCCGCCATGAGCAAGGCCTCGCTGTTGAACGCAATGATGGCCGTGTGGTCCGCGTCACGCGTGACGCCTAGCCATGCGAGCGCCCCGTCGCGCGCGGCCTCGATCTTGGCGCGCCCGGCGCCGGTCGGCTGGCGCATGCTCGTCGAGGCGTCGATGACGAGCACGGCGTCGACGGGGCGTTCCCGCGGCGGACAGCGGTATAGGTTCAAGATCGGCAGATAGAGCAGCACCGGCTGCGGGGTCGGCGTGATCGTCGGCGACGGGGTCGCGGTTGGTGTCGGGGTTGCCGTGGGAGTCGGTGTGTTCGTCGGGGTGGGCGTTGGCGGTGGCTCGGTGGGTGTAGGGGAGGGGCCCCCGCACGGACCCGGTATGGTCAGGGTTTGGGTCGGCACGCGCATCACGCCGATGGCATTGCGGCTGTCGCGGTATTCGACCTCGGATTCCGCGAAGACGGGAGCTCCGGCCATGGTGGGCGAGACCTCGTAGCTGAACGTGATCTCACGCGCAGCCGCAAAGCGGAAACGCCAGGAAATCGTGGCACCGTCGATGTCTTCCGGCTCGGGGAACACGGAGTCCACGATCAGCTCCACGCCGTCGGGTACCGTCTCCTCGACCTCGACCGAGCGCAGGTTGATGTCCCGCAAGTCCTCCGCGATCTCTCGGAAAATGCGTTGCAGGGAGGCTGTCGAGCGGGTCTCGAAGTAGAAGCGCGGGCTCGAGGCCAGCTGGCGCATCGCGCCGCAATCGCCGAGCCCGTTGTTGATGCACACGGAGACGACCAGAATGCCCTGACCCTTGGCTCGGCCCGCGGATCCGATAGCCTGCTGCGGCGGATAGGTTTGGCCGCCGTCCGAGAGGACGACCATGGCTTCGACGGGCGGAACGTCGCGGTTGTCCCGGCCCTGGCGGAGTATGAGCACGGAGTCGTCGATGGAGCGTGGCAGGTTGTCCTCGCCGAAGGCATTCAGTCGGTTGATCCGTCCGCGGACCTGTCCCTCGTTGCTCGAGAGCTGAAGGTCTCGGCTGGGCGGATCGCCGTGGGATACAAGCCCGACCTTGGTGGAGGGGTTGTCGCCCATCTTGAGCACGTCGACCAGCGCCTGCGATGCCTTCTTCACGTCCTGTATCGGCTGGCCGACCATCGAGCCTGAGCGATCGATGTTGAGCACGATGTGCAGCGGTACCGCGTCGCAACTGGCGCGCAAGGTGGCCGAAACCGTCGCGGTCTCGCACAGCAGAATGGAGGTTGGCGAGATTGCACGGGTCGAGAGGAGGACCCCGGTATCCGGGTCGTCGTCGCGGCACGTGCTCTCGTTGGATCGTTGCGCGGACACGCGCGAAGCGTCGCCGACGCGTGCGGCGAGCGTTCCGATCGCAGCCGCGGCGAGGCCGGCGGCCATGATCGCCGCGAGCGCCGAGCGACCGCGGGCCGACAGCGTGCCGTTGCGATTCCAACGCTGGGTCCGGAAGTTCATCATGGTATTGGCCCCCTGGTCCCCGCGCACGGGACGGCCGCGACGCACGCGGCACGGACATCTCGCAGGGATTAACATCTTGCCATGGTCCGCGCGGACAGGGCAGTAGCGAATCCGTGCAGAGGACTCGGATCCGGTGGGTAGGAAATCAGCCGGCAGTTCCGCACCTCGGAGTCTGCTAGCTGTCCAGGTCGCCCGGGACGTCGCGCTTTGCCGCGAAGTCGACGAAGCGATAGCCCTGGCCGCGCTCGGTCTGGATGTAGCGCGGCGAAGAAGGGGTGCGCTCGATCTTTTGGCGCAAGTAGGTCACGTACAAACGAACGTAGTTGTCTTGGCCGACGTATTCCGGTCCCCATACGTGCGTCAGGATCTGTTCGTGGGTCTGCAGCCATCCGGCGTGCGTGACCAAGTGGTAGAGCAGCCGCCATTCCGTGGGCCGCAGCTTTACTCGCTCCCCGCCGGCGATGACCTCGCGCGCGCCGAAATCGATCTGCAGGTGCTCGTCGACGTTCACGACGCGCGTGTCACGCGGTGTCTGGACTCGGCGCAAGACCGCCCGTGCGCGGCTGACGAGCTCCGCGGGGCTAAACGGCTTGGCGACGTAGTCGTCGGCCCCGAGGTCGAGGCCGCGGATCCGGTCCGTTTCCTCGGCCTGCACCGTGAGCATGATGACAGGGACGTCCGAGAAGGCGCGCAGCTCGCGCAGGGTCTCGAATCCGTCCATTCCCGGCATCTGGACGTCGAGCACCACCAAATCGGGCAGCTCGCGGCGCGCGAGATCAAGGCAGGTCTCGCCGTCTCCGGCCTCCATGACGCGCGCCCCCTTCAGCTCGAAGTTGAAACGTACGAACTGGATGATCCGCGGCTCGTCGTCACATACGAGCACCAGGCGGCCGTCCAACAATCCGGTGTCTTCCAGGGTCACGGTAGCTCCTCGGTGTCGGGGGTGTGCTCGCTGCTCAGGGGTGATGGGGCCGCAGCAACCGTGGCCGACCCTCGCCGACTACGAGCCCCGGACGGCGTCGTTGCTTCCGGCTGCGAATCGCCTCGGTCCGCGGACAATCCGGGGTGCAGGCTTGCGCGGCCGGCGGGCGGCGCGGCAGGCAGCGTGACGCGGAAGGTCGTGCCGCGACCGGGCGCGGTCTCTTGAATCGCGATCGTGCCACCATGCGCCTCCACGATCGCGCGGGTCATGAACAGACCGAGGCCCGCGCCCTCGATGCGCTCGTCCGCGCGCCAAAACCGCTCGAACACGCGCTCCGACTGCGAAGGGCTCAAGCCAACGCCCTCGTCGCGGACGCGAAGCCACACACCGCCTGTTCGACCGCGCAACGGGCCGACCGTGACCCACACCGTCGATCCGGCCGGTGCATATTTGGCTGCATTGCTGAGCAAGTTGGACAACACCTCACGCAGCCGCGTCGGATCCGCAAGCAACGTGCTCCCGGTCTCCGCGTCAATTCGCCACGCGTGCTCGGGAAACGCGGCGCGAAAGTGCGAGACGCGCTCGGCGGCGAGTGCGCCGAGATCGACCTCGTGCAGGTCGAGGCGCAACGCACCCGCGCTGGCGCGCGCGGCCAGCAGGAGTTGGTCGACCATGCGGGTCAGGTGGGCCGTTTCGTCGAGGATCACCTGCACGGCTTCTTCGTGAAATCCACCCCGCTCCGGCTCGCGAAGCTCCGGCGTTCCCAGGGTCTCCGCAAAGCCACGTATCAATGCCAGCGGTGTCTTGAGCTCGTGCGAGAGCCCCGCGAGGAACGCCGTCTTCGCGCGTTCGGCGTCGCGCCACGCGGTAAGGTCGGTAACAACCGCTACCGCACCGCCGCCCATGTCGTCATCGTCGTCGAGGGGTGTAACTGAAATCTGCACCCAACGCAGGGCGTCGCGGCCTGAAACTCGGGATGTTGCTGCGGTCGACGCACCGGCGCCGACTCGCACGGCGCCGCGCGCAGAACGGGTCCTCGATGGCGATGTGGCGGCGTCGTCATCGTGTTCAGCCGACCGGACTGGGATCGGCGCGGGAACGACGAGGCCCTCTTCGTCGATGAGCGGCACGGCCTCCTCCAAGCGTCGACCAAGAAGCGCCGCGCGGTCGCGCCCGGTGAGCGCTTCGACGGCGGCGTTGGCAGACCGCACCCTTCCCTTGTCGTCCAGTAGGAGGATGCCGACGGGGCTGTGCTCCACCACGCCGGCAAGGCGCTGTTCGCTGCGCGCCAGCCGTTCGTGGAGCAGCGCGTTGCCGATCGCCACCGCGGCCTGGTCGGCGAAGGTGCGCAGCAGTTGCGTGTCCACGGGGGTGAAGAGGGTGGCGCCTTCGCTGCGAAACACCACGATTCGGCCGATCTCCACGCCGGAAAAGCGCAAGGGCAGGGTCAGCATTTGCCGTGGTTCACGGGGCGTTACGGGCCGGACACGGGCCAAGGGCGCGGGGCGCGCCGCCCGTGGGGGCGTGATGGCGTCGATGGTGATCGGCGCATCCCCTCGGCCGGACGCCGTCGGTGTTTCGCCCTCGGGCCACGAAACCGACGGCTCGGGTTCGGGGTCCAAGTCGATGATCCCACCCGGCTCGGAATCGTCGACAACGTCCTCTGCCGGTTGCCATTGGGGCGCGTCGTCTTCCGTGGGATCACGAGCCGAATCCGATTCAACGGGCGTGACGGTCGGTCGACCGCTCGTCGCATGTACGAACGCGATCATCGCGGGCTCGAGCTGGTAGCTGGCGACGATCTCGACCTCACTGTCCGGCATGGCGGCCGGTTCGTCCACGCTTCGCAGCTCCGCCGCGAGGGCTTCGCGGCGGATCGCGATGGCGCCGGCGGAACCACCCGTCATCGTCACGGCGGCCCGGATGACGAGGGCCAACACTTCGTGCGGGTCGAGTTGGGCGCTCATCGCACGGGCGATGCGCAACATGTAGTCGCGCTGGCGAAGACGGTGGTCCGTCGAGCTGGCATCCATGGCGGAATGATAGCCCTCGGCGAGCCTCGGGAACCAGCCCTCCCAAGGATGGATCAGAGCAGGCGGCGGCAGTCGACGACGCTATCATGGAGCGCGACCAAGGAGGGGCAGGTGGCGGACCGAGACTACTACGACATCTTAGGCGTACCTCGCGGGGCGGATGACGCCGCGATTCGCAAGGCCTATCGTGCGAAGGCGCGCGTGATGCACCCGGACGTCAATCCGGACGACCCCAAGGCGGAGGACCGCTTCAAGGAAGTCACGGAGGCCTACCAGATCTTGTCGGATCCGAAGATGAGGGCTCGTTACGACCGCTTCGGCCACGCCGGCGTTGGCCGCGGAGCGCGCGGCGTTCCAGGCGGCATGGGCGGAGCCGGTTGGCCGGGCGGCGGTGCCGGTGGCGGGAACGTTCCCGACCTCGAGGAGATCCTCGGCGAAGGTCTCGGTGATATCTTCGAAACGCTCTTCGGGGGCGCTGCAGGCCACGGAAACACGCGGCGCGCACCCCAGCCGCGCACGCAGACGGCGCGTCGGCCGACACGGCACGAGCAGCCCGTCCAGGTCAGCCTCTTGGAGTCGATTCGCGGCGCCAAGCGGACCGTGCGCGGCGGCGGTCGTAGCCTAGAGGTGACGATTCCCGCCGGCGTGGGAGAAGGATCACGCGTG
The DNA here is from genome assembly GCA_029262755.1 of Anaerolineae bacterium. Lineage (GTDB taxonomy): Bacteria > Chloroflexota > Anaerolineae > Epilineales > Epilineaceae > JAJCYU01. The sequence goes on along the minus strand of JAJCYU010000060.1, from coordinate 34,711 downwards.
CGAGTCCGGGGAGCGGCGCCCGGAGGCGCGGACCTCTACCTGGTCGTGAAGCTCGAAGCCGATGCGCGCTTCCGCGTATCGGGCTCCGATCTGCGCGTCGATGCGCGGGTCGACGTCCTGGATGCCGTTCTCGGCGGCGAGGTCAGCGTCGATACGCCGGAGGGCCCGGTCTCGCTGAGCGTGCCGGCCGGCACCGCGAATGGCCGCGTGTTCCGCCTGGCGGGTCGCGGTCTGCCGGACGCGAAGAAGGCGGGCGCCCGCGGAGACATATTGGCCAGAGTGCAGGTCCAGTTGCCCGAGACGCTCGATCCGGAGGAGCGTGCGTTGTTCGAACGCCTGCGTGCGCTGCGAAGCACCGCGCCCACCACGCCCACCCCGTGAGCATGCCGGTGGTGGCGGTAGTCGCCTCGCCGGAGCACGAATCCGAAGGGCACCCGGAGCGACCGGAGCGCGTGCCGGCCGCTTACGGCGCACTGACCGACGTCCTCGCGCGGCGTGATGCCGCGACGCCGACTTGGCGTCTCCTAGATCCAGGACCGGTGCACGAGGACGCGATCGCGCGCTGCCACGTGCCCGGGTATGCGGATTCTCTAGCGGCGGCCTGCGCCCGTGGCCCTGGCCTTGTCGATCCGGCCCCGACCTACGTCACGCCCGGCTCATGGGCGGCCGCGCAACGGGCAGCGGGCGCGGTTTGTGCGGTAGTCGATTCAGTGTTGGATGGCGCTCGCTGGGGCTTTGCCCTGGTTCGACCACCCGGTCATCACGCGGAACCCGAGCGCCCGATGGGCTTCTGCCTGCTGGCCAACGCCGCGATCGCTGCTCGCCACGCGCAGGCGCGCGGGGTCGGTCGCGTCGCCATCGTCGATTTCGACGTGCATCACGGCAACGGGACCGAGGCCGTGTTTCGCGAGGATGCAACGGTGTTCTACGCCTCGATCCATCAGGCCGGCATCTATCCCGGTACGGGCGCGGCCAGGGATCGGGGTGCAGGCGCGGGGCTAGGAACCACGCTGAACGTACCGCTGCCCCCCGGCGCCGGTGACGAGGCGTTGCTCGCTGCGCTCGACGAACACGTGCTGCCGGCGCTTCGGGCGCACGATCCGGAGCTCGTGCTCGTGTCGGCCGGCTACGACGGCCACGAGCGCGACCCGCTGGCCTGGCTGCGCTACACGGGTGCCGGCTTCCACGCGGCGACCACAAGGCTGGCGCAGCTGGCGGCCGATCACGCGGAAGGTCGCGTCGCGCTCGTGCTGGAAGGCGGCTACGACCTACACGGCCTAGCGGAGGGCGTCGCGGCTAGCGTGCGTGCGCTCGAAGGGCTGCCCGATGCGTCGGCCGAAGAGGCCTCAGCGCGCTGAGGGTGGGTCGTAGCGGAACGGTCGTGAGGGGCTCGCCGCGAACGGTCGACCCCGAACTACTGCGAATCACGTCCCCCGCGGGGCGCGTGCGAAGGTGTCGTCCGGACGATTTCAGGGCGCACGTTGCCTGCTCAGGCCTTGCGTCTGGCTAGCGCAATCCCGTCCGGGTGAACGCCGGCGCTGATGCGGCGTAGCTCGGTCAGGCTCTCCGCATCGATCACGGAAATGTCGTTGGTCTTGTTGTTTGCGACGTAGATGCGGTCACCTTCGGCGCTGGCGACGGTGCCGCCCGGCCAGATACCCGTTGGCACGCGCTTGATCTCTCGACGGGTACTCGTGTCGATCACCGACAGGCAGTCGCCTTCGCGATTGGGTACGTAGGCATGGCTGCCATCCGGTGCGAAGGCGACCCGGATGGGCACACGGGCGGTGCTGATGCTTGCCTCCAAGGAACCGGTTGCGATCTCGATCACATAGACCAGATCGTCCTGTTGGTTCGCCACGTACAGCCACGCGCCGTCCGGGCTGACCCCGATGCCTTCCGGTCGTCGTCCGACCGGCGGATGGGCCACCCATGCCTCACGGTCAAGGTCGAGGATCGAGTAGGAATTTGCGCCGATATTGCTGACGTATGCGCGCTTCTCATCCGGCGCGAGCGCGACCATATGGCTCATGCGCTTGGCCGGCAACACCGTGCGCACGGCGTAGCTTTCGACGTCGATGATGAACACGGAGTCAGCGTAGGTGCTGGCGAGAATGAGCCGACCGTCCGCCGTGATCTTGCCCTCATGCGGAAAGCGAAACGCCGGATGGCGGATCGTATGCGTGACATCGAGCGCGCCTAGATCCAGCACCGACACGCTGTTGGAGCCCGCGTTGGCGACAAAGGCCTTCTCGCCGTCGGGCGTGATCGCGACTTCGTGGGGGTTGTGCTCCACCTCGATCGTGGCCAACGCGAGCATGGCGCGTTCGTCGTACACGGTGACCGTGTCCTCGTCCTTGTTCAGGACCACGAGCAGGTTGGCTTGCGCTTGGGGAGATGTCACGGGATGCCTTTATCGGTGCGGGACGATCGACGGCAATATCGCGGCGGCGATCAGGGTAGGTCAGCGGGCGCGATCGGACAGGGCAGGGCGCCGGCGATCCGTTCGAAGGCTTCGACGAGCTGCTTGCCTCGGTTCGGCCCGTCGCCCAGCGGGAACTCGTAGACCAATGCGTCGGCGGGATCCCACGAAAGTTCCGCCAAGAACGAGCGGTTCGCGTTCGGGCCGACCGCAACGGTGAACAAGCGTCCGAACATCCGATAGCCGGCCTGGCGTTCTTGGACGAAGCTCTTCGCAATCGTCAACGCGGCCGTTTGGCGCGATGGGTCTAGATCATCTCCGTCGGTGAGCAGCACGATAACGGGCTGTCGCGAGCGACCCGTCCGGGCCTCGCGGTCGAGGAGTTCGGTTGCCGCCGTGAGCGCCCCCGCGATGTTGGTACCGTTTCGCAGCTGCATGTCCCGAATGTCGCGTCGCAAGGTCGACGTTTGCTCGTAGCTGCGCAAATGAGTCGATGCACTGCGCGCGTCGTCCGCAAAGGTGATGAGTGCGGTCCGATCTTGGCTGCGCATGCTGTTGACGAAGAGCGTCGCTCCCTTCTTGGCAGCATCCAGCTTCGCACCGCGCATCGACTCCGAGACATCGATCAGCAGGACGGTATCGACCGGAACGCGCCGGTCCCGACAGTATTCCAGGTCCAGAATGGGCAAGTACACCGTGCTCGGCGCCGGTACGACCGGCCAGGGTTGCACGTTGCGCGGAGGGTCGATCAAGCCCGCCGGTGGTGTCCATGCCGGTGTCGGCGTCGGCGACGGTTCGTCGGGCGGCGAAGGCGGCACAGGCGGGGTGCGGGGTGGCGGGGTCGGCTCGATGCGCAGCGGGCACGGGCCGAGCACGCGCAGCGTACTCGTGGGCACCCGCCACGGGCCGCCGAAGCCACGATTGTCTTCGAACGTGCCGGAACTCTGCGAGATAACGTAGCTGCGAACGGTTGTCGTCAGCGGATCCGTCGGCTCGACCTCGTATTGCAATGTGCGCGAGATGACGCGCGGCTGGCGGTACCGCCTCTTGTTGTCGTTTTCCCGCCACGCGAGCGTGCGTTCTTCGATGTTCGATCCTGCCTGCAACGAGGGCTTGGCTGAGTCCTCTACGTAGGAGAGCCCGACCGGCAGAATGTCGGCAAGGCTCAAGCTCACGATACCCGTAGTCCTAAGGTCGTCGAACACGGTGCGGAACGCCCTGTTCATGCCTCGGTCGCCCTTGTTCGTCATGCTCAAACGACTCGCACTTGCAAGATCTTTCGTCCATGGACAACTGAAATAGCCATTTTCGAAGCAAACCGAGATGACCTCTACACCCTGACTATGGGCTTTGCGCGCAGCCCCAATCGCTGGTCCCTTCTGGTTGGGATCACTCACGCCATCCGTGAACACCACAATCACCCGCCGCGGCGGAACGCCGCTTCCCACCGGTGTGCGCACGAACATCTTGCTGGCTTCGTCGATCGACCCGGCGACGTCCTCATTCCCGGCGGCTTTAAGGTTTAGAACCCGGCTGCTTATCGCGCCGGCTTTGTCGGAGAGATCCACCGAAGACGCTTGCGCGCCGTGGGTGACCAAGCCGACACGCGTGCCCGGATAGGAATCGATGTCGAGTTCTTGCAGAAGATCCCTTACGCCTTCCTTTGCGCGCTTAAGGGCATTGCCATCGGCCATCGATTGCGAGTGATCGAAGCTCACCACGACGTGCAGGTCCGCGACCTCGCATCGGGCGCCGAGCGTTACGGTGATGGTCGCGCGCTCGCAGCCTAGAATCGCCTCCGGGCTCACGGTCCGAGACGAGTAGAGGGCGTCGGTGAGCGCGTCGGGAGAGCTATCGGGGTGAGCATCGCTGCAGCTACCGCGCTCTTGTTGAACCGAGAGGCCTGCGCTTGGCGCCGATCTCTGGCCCAGTACGTCGGAACCGCCAACCAGCACACAACTCGCCGCGACCGCGAAGGCGGCGACGATAAGGGTGGATTGTCTCTTCAGCAGTCGGATGTGGCGCATCCTCGTCGCCTCCAAATCCCTGTTAAAGGAAGCGCACGTACCCTTGCATTGTACACGGTCGCGCGTGGCGTACAACACGCCTATCCGGCATGGTTGTCGACCATGTGAAACGCGCATGGATTTCGGCGCTGTCAGCCTGCTACAGGGGCTACAGGGAAGGACGCGTCAAGAGGGCTTGCGGAAACGCACGGAATACATGAGGGGCACGCGCGGCATGTCGTTGGGCAGACGCCACGCGTCGCGAGCACTCTTCTCAAGGAACGACCAGCGAGGGAACAGCGTGTAGTCGTGCTCGCGGAAGCGTTCCATGTGAAGCCCTCTGCGCGCCAGCGCGTCGAGGACGTGGCTGACGGGGTGAATCCACTCGAAGCTGAGGTTGGCGGTGGTCTCCGCATCGAGATCGGCATAGGTGCCGGGTTCCTCCCACCGATGTGCTTCGCCAGAGAAATAGTCCCGTTCGAAGCGCAACTCGTCGTCGGCCAGTGCGTCGGTCAACGGATGGAACTCCGCGACATAGACCATGCCGCCCGGTTTGGTGAGCGCGTCGATCGTGTCCGCCCAACGCTCGAGATCGGGTAGCCAGCACAGGGCGCCCAAACCCGTGTACACGATGTCGTAGCGTTGGGCCAGCACCACGGGTGCGTCATAGACATCCGCATGCGCAAACGTCGCGGGCAGTCCCGTACGTGCGGCCAAACCTCGCGCCGTCAGCACGGCCGGCGCGGAGAAATCAAGCCCAGTCACGAGTGCGCCTCGTCGAGCCCAGGACAGTGTGTCGAGGCCGAAATGGCATTGGAGGTGCACCAAGCTGCGGCCAGTGACATCGCCTACGTCTTCGAGCTCGAAAGGGCGAAGGGTGGTCTCTCCGGCAACAAAGCCCTGAACGTCGTAGAAGCTGCCCTCGACATGGATGGGGACACGCTCATCCCACATCCTGCGATTCGCGTCGAACCAGGCACGTTCCTGTGCGGCACCTTCGGTCAGTTCTTGCGTGGGCCGGTCTTGGCTGTCGGTCCCCGATGGCATGACCGTCCTCCCATCTACATTGTTGTTCGCGGGTTCTCCCGCGAGCATTCCCAATGAACGAAAGCGACCCCTTCCATCACGGAAGGGGTCGGCATATGTCTCGGGCTTGCGCGCCCGACCTAGTACCGGTGGAGGGACTCGAACCCACAACCAACGGATTAAGAGTCCGCTGCTCTCCCAATTGAGCTACACCGGCATGAGCCGCGCATGATAATCAGGGGCGCCAACCATGTCAAGATCTTTTGGGGCGGGTTTCCGCAGCGCAGCGCGCTTGTACACGGCGCTCGTGGCTGCCTGCTATACTCGCCATGGTAGCGAGGATACGCCGCGGCCTTCAACCCGGCGACCGCGATTCTCCACGCGCCGGGCGCGGCCGGCCAATGAGAGGCGAGAGACCATGTTGGGATCGGTTGGCATGCCAGAGCTGATCATCATCTTGGTGATCGTCCTGATCATCTTCGGGGCTGGGAAGCTCGGTGAGATCGGCGGCGCCATGGGTAGCGGAATTCGTGAGTTCCGAAAGGCCGCAGACACCGGCGACGACTCCACCGACGAGGCGCAGCAGCTCACCGTCGAGTAGTTCGTCACCGCGGAGTAGCTTGCGCGTCCCATTCGTCCGGTAGCAGATTTACCGCGAGGCCCGATTCCTCCGCTGCGGCGAGCCAATCGCCGGGCGGCGCGGCTTCGAAGCGCGCGCGTTCACCGGTGAGCGGATGGTCGAACGCGAGCCGCCAGGCGTGCAGCGCCAGCCGGGACGCGCGTGGATCGCGCCCGCCATACACGAGATCGCCCGCTACGGGCGCGTGCATGGCCCGCAGATGGACGCGAATCTGGTGCGTGCGGCCCGTTTCCGGATGGAGCAGCACCAAGGCGTGATTGTCGGTTGCATCGAGCACGCGATAGCGCGTCCGCGCAGCCTTGCCGCCCGGCAGGACCGCCATGCGTTGCCTGTGCCGCGGATCGCGTCCGACAGGCCCGTCGATCAAGCCTGCAGGCGGTTTGATCACCCCACGCGTTATCGCGATATAGGTCTTGCGCACGGACCGCACCTTGAACTGTGCGATCAACGAGCGCAACGCCTCCGGTGTACGCGCGATCACCATGACCCCCGATGTATCCCGGTCCAAACGGTGCACGATACCCGGGCGGCTCGCGGCGCGCTCGGCCTCACCCGTCGCATCGTCCGATCCCTCGGCCGCGGCGAACGCAGGCACTATGTCGGGATAGCGGGCGACCAGGGCATTGACCAGCGTGTCATCGCGATGCCCCGCCGCCGGGTGAACCACGAGGCCGGAAGGCTTGTCTACGACGATGATCGATGGGTCGTCATGGAGGATCCGTAGCACGATGTCGGAGCGGGCCGCGGTCTCGAACTCCGCGATGCGTGGCGGGCTCACGATCACGATCGCGTGCGCAGGCACCCGACCGGAAGCCCGTGTCGCCGCCCGTCCGTCCACGGTCACGCACCCGGACTGAATCCACTGCTTGATCTGCGCCCGCGACGTGTCGCGCGATGTGCCGGCCAACAGTTTGACGAGCGCATGGTCGAGCCGCGAGCTCGCATCGTCGGGTCCGATCTCGAAGCGGAACGTGGTTGCTGTTTCGCTCACAGGTGCACGGGATCTGCCTGGGCGGCCGCGAGCGCGCGCTCTTCGCGCCAAAGGTGGATGGCCAACAAGACCACGCCGACCGAGATGGCGGAATCTGCGATGTTGAACACCGGCCAGACTAAGAAATCGAAGAAGTCGGTCACGTGGCCCAACCGCATTCGATCGATCGCGTTGCCCACGGCGCCGCCTGCCAGGAGCCCCAAGATGGCCCGCTGCGACCAATCCTTCGGATCGAGTCGCGTTTGCCCGATCGTCAGTCCCGCGACGATGACTAACGCCAAAAGCAAGAACAGCCAACCCTGCCCCTTGCCAAGACCAAAGGCCATGCCCGTGTTGTGCACGTGCGTGAACCGAAACACACCCAACAGCGGCTCACCGGCGGGCCAGCGCTCGCCGTGGCCGAGTTGGCCGCGGACCACAGCCTTGGTCACCTGGTCCAACGCGATGATCACGCCGGCCACCGCGAAATACGGCACCGACCCCCGCATACCAAAGGCAACCGCTTGGGAAGCCTTCGGTTGCTCGGCGCGGGTCGTAGCATCCTTCGCGCTCCCGTCAGCTACGGGGCGTCGATCGTGCGGGCTCGATTCCGGCGTGGAATTCGTCAAAACGTGGTCGGTCGCTGCGGCTCGTCGTCTCGGACGACCGCGGGCACTTCACGGTCAGCCCACGGCAGCGCTTCGAGGCGTTCCGCCCGGATCCAAACGCCCTGGACGGGGTCCCAGCCATACGTGCCGGCATCCATGCGTTCCAACGCACGTCGGATGCCGTCTAGGATGGTGCGGGCGTTTTGAAGCAATCCCATATCGAGCTCGCGTTCGGTGAGGGCCGTCGCACCCTCGCTCATGGTCAAGTCGTTGTCGACTCCGGACGCCCAACCGGCGAGATCTTCCTCCGTCGCATCGATGTCGTTGAGCACATAGGTGCGCTCGTCGAGTAGACGCTTACGCTGCTGCTTGAGGAAATTCTTGTTGTACGGACATGGGGACGTGGGGGCTGGGGTCGCCATCAGGCACTCCTATCGCCTAATCGGATTCGGGCGGCGATTATAGCGGGGCGCACCCCTGCCCCCAACGGGCCTAGCGCCTGCTTGCGATCAGAACATAGCCGCGCGCGGTCCGCGGCCGGCCGGGGCACGATGCTAGAATCCGACCATGGCCTCCCAACCCCAGTCCAAACCACGCGGGCGCGCGATCCATCCCGCACCGCTTCGCCGCGCGTTAGGCATGCTCCGCCCGTATCGCAGGGTTGCCGTCGGCGCCCTGATCAGCCTGCTGCTCGTAAGCGCGACGAGCCTCTTGGGCCCGTGGCTGCTCGAGATCACGATCGACCAAGGTATTCGTGGTCGGAACGCGAACGCGCTCGCATGGGCGGCGGCCGGATTGGTCGGCGCCGCTGCGGTGCGCGGCGGCTTCGGATTCTTGCAAGGCTACTGGGGCGAGGTGGCGGGTCAGGGCGTTGCCTATGACTTGCGCAATCACGTATACGGCAAGCTGCAACGGCTGTCGTTCTCGTACCATGACCGTGCCCAGACGGGGCAGCTGCTCGCGCGCATGACCAGCGACGTCGAGGTCGTTCGCCAATTCGTCGGCCTCGGCTTCCTGCAATTCGTGTCCGCCGTATCGCTATTGATCGGCAGCGGCATCGTGCTCTTCGCGCTCGAATGGCGGCTGGCGTTCGCCGCGCTCGCCGTGGTGCCTCTGATCGCGGCCGTCGTCGCCCGCTTCGTGTCGCGGATACGTCCTGGCTTCTTGAAAGCCCAGGAGGTGCTCGCCACGCTAAACGTCGTGTTGCAGGAGAACATCGCCGGGGCGCGCATCGTGCGCGGCTTCGCGGCGGAAGACCGCGAGCAGACGCGCTATGCGCAGGTCAATGACCGGCTGCTCGACTCGTGGCTCGGGCTGATTCGAGCCTTCGCCACGACCTTCCCGCTGATCTTCTTCCTGGCCAATCTCGGGACGCTGGCCGTGTTCTGGTACGGCGGCCGGCTCGTCGCAACGGGCGATCTCTCCCTCGGTCGGCTCGTGGCTTTCAACGGCTATCTGGCCCTGCTGCTCATGCCTCTGTTCATCTTGGGAGGGCTCGGCGCGATGCTCTCGCGCGCGAGCGCGTCGGCCGCCCGCATCTTTGAGGTCATAGACGCCGAGGTGGAGGTCGCCGATCGGCCCGGCGCTCGCCCGCTGCGCGACGTTCGCGGCGCGGTGCGCTTCGAAGGCGTGCGCTTCCGCTATCCCGGCGCGGAGCAGGAGGTGCTCGCCGGTGTCGACTTCGAGGCCGCTCCCGGCGAGACCGTCGCCATCTTGGGGCGAACGGGAAGCGGCAAGAGCACGATCATCAACCTCCTGCCGCGCTTCTATGACGTCACAGCCGGCCGGGTGCTCGTCGATGAGCAGGACGTACGTGATCTGACGTTAGACAGTTTGCGCGGAGCGATCGGCATCGTGCTGCAAGAGAGCGTGCTTTTCTCGGGCAGCATTCGCGACAACATTGCCTTCGGCAAACCCGATGCCACCGACGAGCAGGTTCAAGCGGCCGCACGCGCCGCGCAGGCCCACGAGTTCATCGCCGATCTGCCGGAAGGGTATGGAAGTTTGGTGGGCGAGCGCGGGGTTGGGCTGTCCGGCGGCCAACGCCAACGCTTGGCCATCGCCCGCGCGATCCTCGTCGATCCGCGTATCTTGATTCTGGACGATGCGACTTCTGCGGTGGATGCTGCAACGGAGCGGCGGATCCAGGCTGCGTTGGATGGACTGCTCGAAGGCCGAACGGCGCTCGTCATCGCGCAGCGGATCGCCACCGTGCAGCGCGCGGACCGCATCCTCGTCCTCGAGGACGGCGTGGTGGCGGCGGAGGGTAGTCACGACGACCTCGTGGCATCCAGTCCGATCTATGCCGAGATCGTGGCAAGCCAACTCGTAGACGACACGCCGTTCGCTGAGCCCGTCTGATGCACGGGGGATGGCAGCGGCTCGCCGAGTTGGCGGATCGTGGCACAGCCACGGATCGTGGCGGCACCCTTCGGCGGCTGCTGGGCTACCTGAGCGCGGAGCCGCGGGTGATCGCAGCCACCTTTGCCTTGATGCTGCTCGGCGCGAGTGGGCAGGCGCTCGGTCCGCTGTTGATCGGGCGTGCGATCGACCGCTGGCTCGAAGCGCCGGGCCTGGACCTTGCCGTTCGGCTCGGCGGTCTCGATCGCACCATGATGATCCTTTTCGGCGTGTACGTCGTCGGTCTCGTCGGCTTCATCGGGCAGTTACTGCTCTTTGGTGGCCTCGGTCAGCGCGTGCTGCACCAGGTGCGTTCCGAGCTATTCGCCAAGGTCTCGCGCCTGCCGCTCGGGTTTCTCGACCGCGTCGGTAGCGGCGACCTACAGTCACGGCTCGTCAGCGACGTGGACGTGGTCGCCGGATTCCTGAGCCAAGGCCTCATTCAGAGTGTCGGCGCCGTGATGGGCCTATCGCTCGTGCTCGTTGTCATGGTGTTCGCCAGCCCGCTGCTTGCGGGCATCACGTCGCTCTCGTTGCCGTTGACGTGGCTGGTAACCCGCTGGTTCGCGCGCAGAGCGCGCGAGCGGTACCGCACCGCGCGGGCCGCCATCGGCGACGTGTCCAGCAGCCTGCAAGAGGATCTTTCCGGCGTGAGGGAAGCGCAGGCCTTCGCACGAACCGAGCACAACGTGGAGGCCTTCGCCGCTGCGAACCGTGCGAATCGAGATGCCAACGTGAGTGCCGTGGCTGTGACGAGCGCGTTCACGCCCGCGATCAACTTGCTGAGCGCGCTGGCCACGGCTGCGGTGGCGGGCAGCGGAGGCTACCTCGTCCTTGCGGGCCGCATGGAAGTGGGTGTTGTCGTCTCGTTTGTGCTCTGGGTGTCCGCCCTTTTTCGGCCGTTGCAACAGCTCTCGACCTTCTGGACGCAAGCGCAGGCCGCGCTTGCCGCCTCGGAGCGGGTCTTCGAGCTGCTCGATCAGCCGGAGGACCATGCCGATCCACCCGATGCGCGTTCAGTGGGCAGGCTCGAAGGCGCTATCTCCTTCGAAGGGGTCACCTTCGCGTATGGCGCGGACGAACCCGTGTTGCACGATATCAACCTCGCTATTCCCGCGGGCCGTAGCGTCGCCATCGTAGGCGCGACCGGGGCGGGCAAGACGACGTTGGTGAACCTCGTCCCGCGCTTTTACGTCGCCCAAGAAGGCGTCGTGCGGGTGGACGGCCACGACGTGCTTGGGCTTCGTGCGAGAGAGTTGCGCCGTTCGATCGGCCTCGTGCCCCAAGAAGGCTTCCTCTTCTCAGGAAGTGTTCGAGACAACATCGCGTACGGCCGACCGGAGGCATCGCAGGCGCAGATCGAGGACGCGGCGACCGCCGTGGGCGCGCACGGGTTCATCCAGGCGATGGCCGACGGCTACGAAACGGATCTCGGGGAACGAGGAGGGACTCTCTCGGCGGGGCAACGGCAGCTGATCTCCTTGGCGCGTGCCGCCCTGACCGACCCGCGCATCCTGATTCTCGACGAAGCGACCGCCGCGGTCGATACGCGGACGGAGCAGGTCATCCAACGGGGGCTCGAGCGCCTGCTCGCCGGTCGCACCGCGCTCGTGATCGCGCACCGCTTGTCCACCATACGCGGAGCGGACGAGATCGTGGTGCTCGACAAAGGCCGCATCGTAGAGCGCGGCGATCATGCGACGCTCCTCGCTGCCGAGGGCGCGTACGCCGCGTTGTATGAAGCCCAATTTGGTCGATCCACGCGGACGGACATCGCGCCCGAAAGAGCGGAGATCTCAATCGGTGTCGTGGACCTCGACGAGGATGCGTAAACCGATCGCAGGCACGTCGGCCCATCCGGCCGGAGGAAAGTCGTAGCGGTAGATCGCGTCGCAGTAGGCCGGGTCGAAGTACCAGGCGCCGCCGCGAATCACTCGTCGCCAATTCGGTTCAAGCGCCAGGTCTTCGCGTCCGTCCGCCGGATCATAGGGATAGGCGTAGTGCGGTACGCCAACATTCGGCCCCCACGCGCTTGTCGTCCACTCGTACGCGTTGCCGCATAAATCGGCGACACCTTCGGGTGTGTCCCCGTCCAGCAACACCCCTACGGGCGTGGTGGTGCGAATGTGCGTTTCCACGCAATTGGCACAGAACGCACCGAATGTATCGCCCCATGGATAGCTGCGCCCCTCGGCGCCTCGGGCCGCTGCCTCCCAATCCGCCTCGGAAGGCCGGCGCACCGTGAGCCCCGTCTGGGCGGACAACCACCGACAGTATGCGCGCGCTTCATAGCAGCAGATGCCGGTCACGGGTTGCGCTGCGGCGTTGTAGCGATTGTCCTGGATATAGCGCGGTGCGTCGATCTTGCGGGCGGGGAAGACGTCGTCGAGCTCCGCCTCGAACGCGTCGTCGTCGAGCGCGATCCAGCGTCGCCAGTTGTCGGCGAGGTCCTCGCTGAGGACGCCTTGCTCGGCCCATGCCTCGAGTTGCTCGGGATTGGCCTTGAACTGGCCGTGCCAAAAGCGATTGTTGGCCTTGTTGCCTTCGTTGGTGATCTCTCCGCGCTGCCACGCGCCCGCGGGCTCGATGTCCCACCAGCGCGAATCGTCGTAGCCGCCGGCGTCGACAAAGCAGCGGAACTCCGCGTTGGTTACGGCGAATTGGCCGATGCGAAACGCCTCAAGCGCCACCGTATGGCGTGGAATATGCCCTTCGGAGACGCCCGCGGCATGGGTGATCGGCTCGTCGCCTCCCATCACGTACTCACCACCGACGACATCGATGAGCGGCGGCAGCAGATACACGCCGTGTGGGCCCTCGTGTCGAGCAAAGCGGGGATCACCTAGCTCGCCGACGACCGTCGCGCAGGCAATGCGCTCGCGCAAGTCGGCTTGTGGGTCACGGCTGCGCTCGGCGAGTTGCTCTCGCAACGCGGCAAGCTGCACTGCGGGCAGCCGCGATCCGACGTCCGGCTGCGCGGCGCACCGTCCGGCGAGGACGAGGTTCTTGGTGGCAACCTCGGCGACGAAGGCGGCCGGATCGTCCGACATGGCCGACGCGAGCAAGGTGGTCTCCTCCCACCCCGTCTGGGGCAGGGTGGGCAGCGGATCCGCAGGGTCGAGCTCTTCGACGACCTCACTTAGACTCGGGCTGACGTCGCTGATGCGCCACGGGCTGGCCACGAGATCGGGGTTTGGCCGTCGAGCAAGTGCGCGGGCGGCAAAGTACTCCTGAATGAGCTGATGGACATACATGAGCTCGTCGGCGGTCTCGTCTTCGTCCAACACGGCGAGTGCTGCGCCGGCCGCGACGATTTGCTCGTCATGGTCATCGTCCAACATCTCGAAGGCGTCGTCCACGTCGATGCGCACTTGCGACATCTCCGTGTCGTCCCGGTCAGCCTGCATCTCGTAGGCCAGCTCTGCCAGCTTCGTGAGCAACACGCCGCGCTCCGGGAGGTCCCACGGGCTCTTCCATTTCCATTTCGTGACACGACGCAGATCGCGCGTTGCGATCAGATCGCCGGCTTGGAATTGGGGGTTGCCCCGCTCGACCTCGCGCCGCAACGCTTGGCGCACGAAGCCCGTGAACAGCGCAGCCCGCCCGTCCGGCATCTCACCAGAAGACTCGACTTGGTCCACGAGCAGGCTCAAGAAGTACGGGCTGCGCAGCACCTCGAGCTGCGGGCTGCCCTCCAGCTCTGCCCAAATCTCGCGCCAACGCACAGGGCTGTAGAGGCTCAAGAACTCGATGACCTGCTCGTTGCTCAGAACGTCGACACGAACCTGGGGCACCCGCAGTGCCGGCGTGGACAGCGGTTGGCTGTAGTCCAGCGAGCGACAGGAGAACACCATCCGGTTCCCGGGGTAGTCGCTGACCGTCTGTTGCAGCCATGTACGCCATAACTGCGCGCGTGCGTGATACTCCGATTCACTCGAGGCGGGCATCTCGTTGAACGCGTCCAACAACAACAGCATGCGTCCCGTCTTGAGCAGATCCTCAAACGAGGGGAGATCGGGATTTCGGACGGCCCAGCGCTCCGCGAGCCATGCCGCGGGCGCCGGCGGCGGTTCACCCGGCGCCGCGGGGGCGTAGGTGTTGAGCTGGACGAAAAAGGTGATGACGTCCTCGCCCTCGCCGCGCAGGGCGTCGATCGCGGTATCGAGCTCCAGCCGGCGCAGCAACGTGCTCTTGCCGGAACCGGGCGGTCCGAGCACCACCGAGACCGGGGAGTCCTGTACAGCAAGCACGTCGCGCAGGTCTTGGGTCTGGTCGCCGCTCTCCTGCCAGCGACCGAGCGTCGCCTCCTCGCCCTGATCGAGCAGAAGCGTGAGCCCCACGAAACGACCGTCCAGCCGGTAGCGCGGCTGTGACCATTCCGCGACGCGACCAAGGCGCAGTTGCATGGCGTCGATCGGCTTGTGTCGAGCGAGCGCGGCCGCTTCTTCTGCACTCAAGGTCACGACGTCGTCGCGACCGTCGCCCGTGATCGCATCGTGCAGCCGGCGCCACAGAGCTTCATCGACATCGAGCCCGTGACCGGACGCTGTCAAGCCGCCATCCGGCGCCGCGACCTGGATACGGTCGCGCGGATGTAGCTCTTCTACGGTGCGCGGCGCGACCTCGATGTCGGGCAGACCGTCGATGACGACCTGATATAGAAACTCCGTGTTGCGCAGGTCCTTGAGGCGGTGTTCGCCCAGCTCGCGCAACCGCAGTTCGTCCGGCAAGCCTTCCGCAACAAGCTGGTAGGTTGCGCGCGACAGCATCACCTGGCCGCCGTTTGCCGCAGCCTCCAAGCGCGCGGCGCGGTTGACCGGCCGCCCGAAGTAGTCGCCTTCGCGCTCCTGCACTTCGCCGGTATGAAGGCCCATGCGCACACGGATCGGCGGGAAGGACTCGCCGAATACCGACCAGTCCTCCGCAAAGAGCTTGTGTTGGGCATCGACGGCAGCGCCGATGCCGGCGCCCGCCGTGGCGAAAGCCGCGCAGAACGCATCGCCAACCGTCTTGAAGACGTAACCGCCGGCGCCCTCGATGGCTTCGCGGAGCAGCGCGTCATGCCGTTGCAGAGCGCTGCGCATCGCGGCCTCGTGGTGCTCCCAGCGCTCTGTCGATCCTTCGATATCCGTAAACAAGAACGTGATGGTGCCGCTGGGTATCACGCGCGGCATAGGTCTCTCCCCCCGGTGAGATCACGGTGCCTATCGTTGTGCCGCAGCATTGTTCCCCGAATACATGATGCCCCGAGCCGCGCGGACGCACCAGCGCCGAACACGGATACGCCCGGTACGCGCCGGGCCGAACTACCGGCTATCATGCGCGCGACATCCGCTCCCTAGGAGATCGCGCGATGAACTTCCGAAATCTGAGCCTTGGCCTACTTACGCTACTGCTGGCCGCATTCAGTTGGCAAAACTGGGCGGTGATTCGCGGCCCGATCGACCCGGAGACCGGAGCCCTCGCCACGCCGTCCCGATTTCTGTGGCTTGATTTGGCGGTCTCGCCAGGCATGGTATTGCTCGCTGCGTCCGCGTTATTGGCCGTACTGTACCTCTTGTACACAACGCAGGTCCGCACGTCGGGGCTCGTCGAGAGCCGCCGATGGGCGCGCGAGGTCGAGGCGGCGCGCAAGCTGGCCGACGAGGCGGAGGCCTCGCGATTCGAGCAGCTCCGCGGAGATCTAGAGACGCGATTCGAAGCCTTGGATACGGGCTTGCGACACGAGATGGACCGTTCCCATAACGTGCTTGTCGCACACATCGCGGAGTTTGAGGACCACATGCGCGGCGAGGTGAGCGATGATGCTGCATCGGCCGCGAAGCCTGGCGCAGAGACCTCACCGTCCGCGAGTTCGGCTTCGTAGCGCCCGGTTGCTCAACATCCCCAGGGCACGGCAACCTTAGCGAGCAGCGTGAAGATCCTTCGGCCGCCGCGGCAGTCGAACTCGCTGTATGAATCTACGTCGGCAAACCGTACCAGGCCAACCGGCCTACGCCGGCCCGCCTGCGCCCCCAGCAATCGGCTCCGGCTCGGGGATGCGCGTCAACTCCTCGATCGGTCGCTCGTCCGTCCATCGGTCGCGGGTCAAGCCGAGCATGACGAGGTCGTGGTAGGTGCCGTCGCGATAGTGAGCCTGGCTGCGGCTGCCTTCTTCTTGGAAGCCTGCGCGTTCGTACACGACGCGGGCCCCCTTGTTATCGGCCGGCACGTCGTAGCTTAGACGATTCAAGCCCAGCACCTTGAAGGCATAGTTGGCCGCAACGGTGAGCGCGTCCGTGCCGCAGCCGCGACGGCGATACGCGGGATCCCCGATGAACATGACCATCTCGGCCGAGCGGTTCTGCCAATCGATTCGTTCGATCTCGACACCGCCGATAAACACCTCATGCGTTTCGATCGCAAAATACACACCGTCGGAATCCAGATTGCCGTATCGCTCTTCGTAGAGTCGCTCCACGGCGGCGCGCGGGGTCGGGCGCCTGTAGCCTGTTGTCAACCCGACCTGCAGATCCTGCGCGAACTCCCACAAGCGCTCGATGTCGTCGTGTTCCATAGGGCGCAAGGACACGATCTGACCGTGGAGCATTGGGGGCCTCCTGGGAAGGGGAATGGCGTCGTGAGCGGCGATCTTACCCCGCTATCCGCGAACGATGCAAGACCCCGTCGACGTTCTCTTGACCCCTCCTTTGCCACCTCCTACCATGCGCGCCGTGTTCCAAGACTTGTCTCAGCCCCCCATCCGCAACCTCCTTCTGCGCCGTGCCTTGCCGCTTGCCGTGATCGTGATCATGGCCGTGGTATGGAGCGCGGGAAGCGGCATGTTCCCTGCGGCCACGACGTTCGCGCAAGAAGGGGAAGAAAGCGCGACGCCGCCGCCGGCTCCCACACGTCCCCGCCGGCCCACCCGCACGCCGCGCGCGACGGCGCTCCCGACGGAGACCCCGCTGCCGGCGGGCGCGATCCGAGCGACCATCCTCACCGAGCCGGAGCCGTGGCGGGTCGGCGAGGAAGCCGTCCTGCACGTCGATCTCCTCGGTCTGGACGCCGTGCCCTTGGTCGAGCTGATCGTGGATGTCGAGCTGCCGCGAACCATGCAACGGGGCGACATCAGCGTGTCTGCGGGCGAGACGGCCCGCGCGGGATCGCTCGTGCGCTGGCGTATCGCGCGCCTGGAACCGGGCGGTACCGCCGGCCTGCGCCTCGTGACGGTGCCTGACGTCGCCACGGCGGACGAGCGGGCATGCGTGCTCTTGATTTCGCGCGCGGCCACGGTGGAGCAGTGCATCGAGCTGGATGTCCTGCCGTCGCTGGAGACCGGAGCCTCAGGCGCCCTGTCCCCACTCGGCGTGGACGGCGAAGAAGGGCTGCCGCTCGCGCCGCTTGGCACTGGTTGGGAGGACGTGTTACGTCACCCTCGCGCCCTCGCAGGTTGGGCGCTGTTGCTCATGGGGCTCGCGGTGCTCGGAGCCTGGTTGGGGGCATCGATCGGGCGACCGCGAGACGAAGTGTGAGCGCTCTCGTGATGGCCGATCTTGTGATCCGACTAGTTCCCCGTACCCCCACTATTAGCTGAAAGGGCGAATCAACCGCCCGGGCCTAGCGCGAGAAACACGTCGTACAAGGCATGCGTCCACGTCACGATGCCGAAACCGCGCGCTACCAGGATCAGGCAGAAGAAGACGCCGGCCAGAAAGCGGAACAAGAAGCTACCCAGGGCGAGCGGATCGCCGAACGGGCCAACGTAGTGCGCGGCGCTGAAGAGCAACGAACCGAGCGCGACGGCCATCCCCCATGCTGTGTTGCGCTGCACGCGCCCCGTCGCGATCAGCAGGCCGGCAAGGATGGGCACGAGCGCGACGCGAAAGACCAGCTCTTCATATAGACCGGCGCCCAGGCTGAGCACCAGCGTACGCCCGATGCTCAGTTGCGCCTGTGCGGCCAAGGCCAACAGCGCGCTGCTGCCGTCCGTTACCGGTAGCATATCCAGGCCCAGGGGAAGCCGGTTGAGCATGGCTCCCGTCAGGCCGCTGACGACCGTGCCGAAGAGAAGCGCCAGGCCGGCGGCTTCCGCCATCATCCACGCGAAGATGCGTAGCTCGAGGCGGACCGGATCACGCCGCTGTTCACGCACGACCACGAGCACACCGATGCCGATGAGCGCCGCAGAGACCGCGAGCGTCGACTGAATTCCGATGGCGGCCAGCAGCCGGCGCACCGCGACATCGGCCCCGTTGCGCACAGCGAAACTCCCGCCGCGATTCATCACGGCGGCGCCGAGCTCGTAGAGCAAGAGAAGGGGAATCGCGAGCAGAATGCCGTAGCTAGGGTGCCGGGACCGCTCGAAGTAATCGCGCATACCGCCAAGAATACAGCCTGCCGCGCGCCGGCGGCAGGCCACTACCGCCCAAGTTGCCGCTCTATGCCTCCGCGACAATCGCCGCGGTTACGAGCTGTACCCCACGCGCCGGCCGCGTTCCCGTGTCCTCAATGGGTCTCAGGTCTTCGCGAAGCTCGACGTGGTAACGAGCCGTCCCCGCGGCGCCAGCCGCGTGCCCGTGTCATGGACAGGGGATGACGGTGGCCAGCTCCGTGTAAATGGCGCCCAACTCGCCGCCCTCGGCCGCCACGTACGCCCGGCCTTGGTCCGCGATGGTCGCGAGCAGATCCCGGTCCGCATCCGCGCCGAGCGCGATGGTGTAGATGCGCGCGCCGAGCCGGCGGGCCTCGCCGGCCGCGATGAGCACGGCGCCGCTCGGCCCGGCATGCGCGCCGTCCGACAATAGCACGATGGCCGGACGGTTCTTCGGATCGCGACCCGAGCCGCCGAGCAAGCTCACCGCAGCCCACATCGCCGCGTCGATGCGCGTACCGCTCTCCGTACGCAGGCCATCGACCGCGACGCGCAGCAGGCGGGCGTCACGTGTAAGGGGGGCGGCTATGCGGGCTTCCGTGCTGAAGCCGACCACGGCCGCCTGGTCGCGCTCCAGATCCAGCTGATCCAAGAATGCCCGTGCTGCGCCGCGTGCCTGCCGGATCTTGTCGCCCGACATGCTGCTGGAAGTATCGATCAGCAACACGATGTCCGCGCCCCCGAGCCGGGGCACGCAGTGGTCGCGCATGACGACGGGCACGTAGATCGGGCGGGGCGTGGGCGTCGGCTCCGCCGTTGGTGTGGCGGTCGGCTGCACGGCACACACGGTGGGAATCGGGAAGCTGAAGACCCGGCGCGATCCGTCTGCATCGGTGTAGGACGCCTCCGAATGGCGGCTGACCGGCACGCATCCGACGGTTCGCGGACGGAGGCGCAAGGTCAGCGTGATCCCGGTCGACGGCAGGATAGAGCGTCCCCAGCGCAGCCGTCCGGCTTGTTCGAGTGCCGGCGGGGCCGCGGAGTCGGTGACGTACTCCCACTCGGTCGGCAGATCGTCGGTGATGATGAAGTTGCCGGCGAGGCTCTCCAGCACGACCCGCAGGATCTCGCGGTAGATCGGGAACAACTCATCCGGCGACGGCGCAAGGAAGACGTGATCCGGGTGACCGGCCAGGCGTTGTAGCGCGGAGCGCTCCACGCCGTCGCCGAGTCCTACCGCATAGATCTGCGCCCCCCAAGATCGTGCGGCGTCGGCGACGAGCACGGGATCGAGGCTGCCGACATTGTGCTCGCCGTCGGTGAGCAGCACGATGACGGGCAAGGCTTCGTCGCGGCCGCCGGCCTCGAGCGCTTCCCGCGCCCGTTCCAACGCTGATCCGATGTTGGTTTGGCCTTCGGGCTCCAAGCCATCCAGGGCCGTAATGATCGCGGCAACACGGTCGGTAAGCGGCACGTCGAGGCGCGACGAATCGGAAAAGGAGACGAGGCCGAGGCGGTGGTGGCGAACGTCCAACAACTCGGCGAATGCCCCCGCGGCCTCCCGTGCGGCGACGATGGGCGCCCCGCGCATGGAGAGGGAACGATCCAGGACCAGGACGATGTCGGCGCCGACCACACGTGCGCTCTGCGGGCATCGCGCACGTAACGACAGCGTCACCTCGGCGCTTGCATCGGAACCCAGTACGACGGTCGACGGCGAGACGACCTGGTTGCCCACGATGCGACAGCTGTCGGCCGACGGCGTCGGCGAGGGGCTTGGCCGCGGATTGGGTGTGACGGGTACGCCGGCGGCGGGTCCGAAGAGGTGAATGGCGCGCGATCCCGGATCGGCGACATACACAAGGCCGTCGTCATCCAGCGCAATATCGGCCGGATGCACCGTGGATTCGTCGAGCAAGCGCGGTTGCCAGCGTGTAATCAGGTTGCCGCGATCCAAGTCGTGGAGCTCGACGTGCCCGTCCGCCATGGCCGCGGCAAGCACGCGGGATCCATTCGGGCCGTGCCCCGCCGCCAGGCGTCGCGGGCCGGACAGCAAGCCGGCTTGCCACGCTACGTCCGGCATAGAGGGCTGCGTCCACCCTTGGATGCGCGCGGTGACCAGGTCCGCCGTGTACAGGGTTCCGCCTGCAACGGCGACGTCGCTCGGCCAGAGGCCGACGCCTTCGCCGAGCGCGATATCGCGCACGCGCGCACCGGTCACGGGATCGAAGGCCGCCACCTTGCGTTCGCCCGATCGGGAGACGTAGACAACACCGGGTCCGGAGGCCACGCGTCCACCGAGGACGCACGCGCAAGCGCTTGACCACGTCGGGGTCACGACATCGCCCGGGGCAAGGCGTTCCAGCAGGCCGGCGCGGGTCGAAACATAGACCGTGCCGTTCGGGTCCACCGTCACGTCACGCGCGCCCGGCCCGATGCCGGCCAGCAGCGCTCGCGTGCCGTCCTGCGTAACGCGCAGCACGCGTTGTTCTGCGCCATCCAGCACCACGAGGCCGCCGTCCGGATGCGAGGCGATCATCAATGTCTCGCCCGTTCTTGCTTCGGCGGGGCGCGCGGCCCACGCGGCGGCGGCACGGTCTCCGACCAGGGCGGGCGGACGTCGGCCGATGGCCGGCTCGACCTGCACTCGCAACCGGCGCGACGCGGTGCTGAACGCGTAGCCGTCGTAGGTGGCGTCGATCGCCCACGGCCAGGCCAAACCGGGGAGGGGCGGCGCTTGGAGCGACGCCGCGGCGCGGGTCACGGTCTGTCCGTCTTCTCCGACCGCCACGACGAGCGGGGCCCGTGGATCCTCCGCGTTGTCTGCGCGCACGAGCACGAGCCAACCTTCGCCGGCTTGGTAGCTCGCTGCAACGGGGGCCCCAGCCTGCATCGGGATCGTGATCAGGCCTTCCTCGGGCCCGTACACGCCAAGGGCATGCTGCCCGGGCCGTGTCACCAGCAGCCGTTCGTCGTCCGCGACGGCCAACGCGGTAGCGCCGGCATCTTCCGGTGCAAGTGCGCGAACCGATTCGACCGCGCCCACATCGACCCGCAATCGGAAAGCGCGTCCATCCGACAGCAGCCAGAGATCACCACTGGGGCGATGGAGCGCTGCGTCTCGCAGCTCCGGGGGCACGCCGCCGATCCAGCGCAGG
Source organism: Anaerolineae bacterium (assembly GCA_029262755.1). Classification (GTDB taxonomy): domain Bacteria; phylum Chloroflexota; class Anaerolineae; order Epilineales; family Epilineaceae; genus JAJCYU01. The sequence continues at coordinate 13,128 of JAJCYU010000060.1, read as the reverse complement.
TTGCCCACGGGCACCCCGCCTGCCGTGCGGCTGTCAAGAAAGAGACCGTCCGCCGTGAACTTGGGGCTAATCAGGTTTCGCTGCCACAGAACATGCACGCGGTCGCGATCGGGGTCGCCGACCACGGCCACCGGAACGAACGCGTGGCTGGTTACACGGGGCAGCGGCGGATGGTCCCACATTCCGCGCTCGCGACCCGAAGCGTCGTAGAGCAGGACCGCGTGGCGCCGTCCGTCGGCAACGTAAAGCCGCCCGCCCGGCAGCAGCGCCACATCGATTGGCGCGGCAGGCGGACGGGGCAGCGACCACGAATCGATCAGGGTGTAGTCCGCCGGTCCCGCGTCTTGGGACGGCAGCGCCACCGGGGTCGAATCGGGGTGCAGCACGAGCACGGCGGCCAGCGATGCGCCCAACAGAATCGGCAGGGCCCACCGAGCGCGGCCGCGTCGTGTAGGGGGGAGGGTCACGACGACGTTGCGCATCGGAGGGAGGTTATCAGATTGTTTAGGGAACCGCAACCGACGCCGGAGCTACGGGCATCCTACGGCGCGCCTACGGGTCGGGGGCTGAGCAACGGCCGGAAGCCGGAGCGTGTGTCAGGTCGCCAGCCAAGCGGTATCAATGCCCGGAACGGCGCATGATCGATCACGGAGATCGATGGGTTGCCCAACGAGACGCTGCCCGTGCGGCCGCGCGTGTCGCGATACGATGCGCGGTACGGGAGCCAACCGTCCCGTCGCAATGCAATCAAACCGGGACGCGTGGCGCGGAACGCATACGAGTATCGAGTGCGCGCCCCGATGTCGCGGAAGGTCCACTGCAATTGGTTGTCGGCCGGTACAAAGGAAACCGCGGACGCATCCAAGGTGCTTGCGATGACGTCGAGGGCCGGGTGCACCCACTCCAAGATGGAGACCGCATGGACCCGTAGCTCTGCCGACCGGATGCGTGAGTTGATCCAACCCTCGACCTGTTGCCAGTCCGCGTCTCTCCCGCCGTGTAGGGCATTCGGGAGGGCAAGCGAAGCCAAGCAGCCATGGGGCTCGAAGCAATCTCCGCGATCGCACAAGACGTCCACATCGACGCCTTCCGCGCGGGCGGCCTCGACCAATTCGCGCGCGATCGGGCAGGGCTCGCCTGGTTCGTCGGCCAACACGACGATCGACTCGTCGAGGGCGTCGACACCGTTGTGGTGGGGCGGGTAGCGTATGACACGCGCGTTGCGCGTGGTGGTCATCGCTTGCGCAACGGCCGCGTTCAGCCCCGCGACGGTGCCCCGCACGCCGGCGGCGGCACGCTCCGTCAGGCAGTCGTTCAGTGCGACCGGATCGTTCGTTAACTTGCAATGCTCGCGTGCGAGCTTGTCATAATCGACAAGTGCCATCCGCGCGTACGTGCGGTCTTCGCTGCGGATTGCCTGCGCGATGGACCGCAACGACGCGACCGCCGGGCCGGTCCGCTCTTCAGCCACCACCGCGCGATCGAGGACTAGCACGATATGAGCGGGCTGGACCGGCGCGCGGCAGCTCGTGCGCAAGGTGACGACCGCCTGCACGGGATCCCCCACACTGCCATCTTGCGGCAACGCGATGAGCCGTCGGCTGACGTCGGTCTGCCCGCGCACGACGCAGTCGCTGAGCGGAGACCTGTCCGGCAACCCTTGTGCGGCTACGCCCGCGGGAGCAATGCTCCATGCGGCAAATCCGACCGCCACACTGCTCATCAAGACGAAAATGCACAGGGATAGTGCCGCGCGCGATACAGCGCACGGTGCATTTCGCGATGGTCCTAGGGTCCGGCGAATGAGCACAGCAAATCCCCCCGGAGGACGGGGAGCCAGAAGCGCGCCGCCAAGGGTTAAGGTCGAGCGGGGGTCGCAGCGGATTGTATGGGCCGCTTAGGGGCCCCGTCAAGACGCCAAGCGAGGATCTCAGCATTTGGGGGAGAGATGTTCAAATCGGGAGGTGACAAATACATTAAGAGGCGCTACACTGTCGCCTGTACGTAACCCTCAGGAGGCAGCCCGTGGACGCTCGAAACCCAGCCACGCCGTGGTCGCGGCGCATGATCCTTGCCTGCTTGTGCGCGGGTGCCATCGCGTTCGGCGGGTCGTTGCATAGTGCGTCTGCGCGTATGGCGGGCGGCCTTGCCGATCCGGCGCGCTATAGCGGCCTTGCCTCCTATTACGGGAATCCCGCTCCCCTGGGCATGTTGGTGAGCATCCATGCCGGCGGAGAGATCGTCGCTACGACGACGGTCATCGAGATGGACGGTGAACGGGTGTACGCGGTCGACGTTGCCGCGGATGATCCAGATACGCCTGCGGTCGAGGGCGTTGCAGACGGAACGCCCCTCGAGTTTCGTGTGCACGGTGTGCCCGCGGACCAGAACGAGACCTTCGACGCCGGCGAGGACCGGACGATCGACCTGACCGTGACGCGGATCGAGATCTGCGTCGGCGCGTTTGAGGATCTGGACAAGGACGGTGCCGTGGACGGGACCGAGCCGCTGCTCGGAGGCGTCGGGATCAACCTCCTTCAGTTCTTCCTCGTCCGCCAATACACAACCAACGGTGTGGACGAGCCCAGCTGTGCCCTGCAGGACGCCATGGACACGGTGGTGCGCGCGACGAGCGCGCCGTCGGGCTTCGTTCCACTCAACCCACTTTCGATGGGGGTGACGGTCACCCAGGACCAGGGCGTGTTCGTCGTGATGTTCCCGTATGTTCGCGATGTCGGCAACGAGCCGACCGGCACGTTGACACCGACCGGCGTTCCCGCCACTCCGACGGCCACGCCGGCCAGCTTCCAGGGTCCAACGGGCGTCACGCCGCTGCCGACCGGCACGCCGTCGCCGACCGCTACGGGAACGGCGACGACGGTACCGACGCCGGTCACTCCGACGACGACACCCACGAGCGGCCCGACGTCGACCGGCACAAACACGCCGCCGCCGACGGATCCGCCGACGGCAACGACGACCCCGACGGCCTCGAGCACCGCGACGCCGACCGGAACCTCGACGCCGACCACGACGCCAACGGCAACGACCGATCCCGATGCGACCGCCGAGCTGATCGTCGATACGACGGCCGACCCCGGCGTGGTCGGGGACGGCTTCCTCGGCCTGCGCGAGGCCATTCGCCTCGCGACGGGCGATCTCGATCCGAGCGGTCTGAGCGCGGAGGAACTCAACAACATCGTGGGCTCACCGGGCGCGGCTTCGAGCGACACGATCCTCTTCGACCCGCTCGTCTTCCCGCTGAAGGCGCCGGGTACGATCTCCGTGCAACCGCCTGTGCCCACTCCGGGTCCGTCACCGACACCGTTGCCGCCCGCGCAGATGCTGCCCTCCGAACCGAATCCAGGTCTGCCGCCGCTTTCGACCGGCGGCGACCTGATCGACGCGACGGGCCGCGGCGTGATCGTGTCCGCGGGCCTCGGCATGGAGATGTTTGACGGGCTGGTGCTCAATTCCAACGGCAACGTGCTGCGCGGTCTGGAGATGCGCGCTTTCGATAGCGCGGTCGTGATCAGCGGTGAGGCAGAGGGCAACGCGGTCGGCGGCGACATGCCGGGCCAAGGGCTCGTGCTTGCCGACAATATCGCGGGTGTTGTCCTGCGTGGTGCGCGCGTACGGCGCAGCTTCGTGCTCGGCAACTTCATTGGTGTCGAGCGCGACGGTTCGACTCCCGCGGGCAACGCGACCTACGGCATCCTGCTCCTGGACGGAACCACGAGCAATCAGATCGGCGCCGCGGGTGCGGGCAATGTCGTGAGCGGCAATTTCCTGAACGGTATTGCGGTGCTCGGCGCCGGTACGCGCGACAACATCCTGCAAGCCAACCTGGTGGGTACCAATTCCGCGGGTAACGCGGCTGTCGGGAACGGCATCGGCATCGTCGTAGGGGCAGGAGCCCAAGGGACGATCGTGGGCGGTCTTGGGTTCGGCGCCAACGTCGTCAGCGGCAATGTGGGCGACGGGGTCTGGGTTCAGGGCTCCGGCACGGCCTTCACCCTCGTGCAAGCCAATACGATCGGCCTCACCAGTGACCGAGCGGGCATGCTCGGCAACGGCGGCAACGGCGTGTTGATCAGCGATGGTGCGCACGACAACTTTGTCGGCGGCACGGATGGCAGGGCCGCGAATTGGATCTCGTACAACATGGACGCCGGCGTCAAGGTCAATGGAGCGGGCACCGACGGCAACACGATCCGACGCAACCGCATCACGCGCAACATGGGCCTGGGCATCGACCTCATGGGCGGCGCGAATAGCGCGATCCCCGCGCCGATCATCACGGAGGTCGATCCCGGCTTCTTCTTGATCGCGGGCATGGCCACCCCCAACAGCCTTATCGATATCTACTCCGACGACGGGGATGAGGGCGCCACCTTCGAGTTCACGACACGCGCGGACGGCGCGGGCAACTTCCGCGTGGCACGTGCCTTCGCGGGCCCAATCCTGAGCGTAACCGCGACGGGCGCGGACGGCAGCACGAGCGAGTTCGGACAACTGCCGGGCGAGCCGACCCCGACCGTCCCGACGCCGACGCCGGGCACGCCGACGCCGGCGACCCCGACGCCCCGCGCGACCCTCGATCCGAACGACGTCGTCGGTCGCCTGTACCTGCCTTTCATCTCGCAGGAAGCAACGCTCTTTGCGCAGCTTTCGATTCAGCCTGCGATTTCGCGACTCCCAATGGGCGCAATGGCAACCTACGACATCGTGATACGCGACGTCCAAGATCTCTTCGGCCTGGAGATCATGCTGCGCTACGACCCGACGCGCATCCAGATCGTGGATGCCGATCCGGCGGCGCCCGGCGTACAACTCGAACCCGGTGACTTCCCGGAGCCCGCCCGCCGTTTCGTCGCGGAGAACCGTGTCGACGAAGCTGCAGGCATCATGACCTACGCCTTCACCTTGATCGAAGGCGACGCGGTGAACGGCTCCGGCGTGGTCGCACGCTTCAAGATTCGCGCGCGCGGTCCCGGGGTCACCCGGGTGGATTTCGAGGACAAGATGCTGCTCGACCCGCAAGCCCGGCCGTTGCCGGTCGGGGTGCGCGGCGCCCGTATCAACGTCCTGGCGCCGCCCACGGGCGAGCCCGCCTCGCCGACGCCCGTCACGCCGACGGCCACGAACACGCCCGTCACGCCGACGGCGACCAACACACCGGTGCCGCCGACCGCAACCCGCACCCCGACGCCACGCCCGACGGACCTGCCGACGCCGACGCTCGTCCCGAGCGCGACGCCGACCGCCACGAGCACACCGGTGCCAAGCGCGACGCCGACGATCACGCCGACGCCGGAGCCGACCAACACGCCCATGCCGGGCGAGACTCCGCCCACGGCCACGATCACGCCGACTCCGGAGCCGAGCGCAACGCCGGAGCCGACCGAAACGCCGGAACCCAGCGCGACACCAGAGCCCAGTGAGACGCCGACCGCGTCTCCCGAGCCGACGAACACGCTGGAGCCGAGCGCAACCCCGGAAGCATCCGAGACGCCGATCCCAAGCGAAACGCCCGTCCCAAGCGAGACGCCCGAGCCGTCGGAGACCCCGCTGCCGAGCGCAACGCCGCGGCCGGGCGAGACGGCCGTGCCCACGCCGGATGGTTGCAGGCGCCCGCTGATCAATCCGGGCTTCGAGAACGACCAGGGCTGGACCTACCGTGGACAGCGCAGCCCGCGCACGACCAGCGCCATGGCACATTCCGGCCTGCGCAGCCTCGTTCTTGGCATCCTGTCCGACGAGCCGAATCGGCTGGCATACTCGACGCTATGGCAGCCCGTTCGGGTGCCGAGCGATGCAACGACGATGCAGGTCTCGGCATGGACATTCCAAGAGGCCCAACCCGGTGGCGGCGCGGACCGGCAGCTCATGCTGGTCTATGATGTGGACCCGGCCAGCAACATCGACGGCCAACGCGCGCCCCTTGCCTCCGTGTTCGCCGAGCGTTCCGACGCCAAGGCATGGCAGCGGCGCGTCCGCAACCTCGACGTCAGCGCGTATCGGAACCAGACCCTGTGGATCTATGCGACGGTCGTGAACGACGGGCTCGGCGGACGGGCATGGATGTTCCTCGATGACACCGAGGTCAGCTTCTGCCCGTAGTCGTCGCGCTCGCAGCGCCGTTGGTGCGGTCGCCGCAAGCGGGTTGCTCGTGGCGTGCGCGCTCGCTGCGTTGGACGCCACGAAGAGCCCTCCGCTGGGCGCACAGGCGCCGAACCGCCTCTGGGTTGACGACGAAGCCGGTTGCGGGGGCAACGCGCCATGCTACGGGCGCATTCAAGACGCCGTAGACGCGATGGCGCCCGGAGACGAGATACACGTCCGACCGGGACGCTACGCCGAGTCCGTTGTCGCGATCGATCGGCCGGTTGCCGTGGTCGGTCCGGGCTCCGGCGCCGCCGCCGTCGATCCGTCGATCCCCGACGATCCCGCGATCCACGCCCTCTGGCGAGCCGCGGAAGGCGCCCACCCCATGCCGGCGCTCACGGTACGCGCCCATGCGGCCGATCTACCGGGTGTCCTCGTCGATGGCTTCCGTTTCTACAGCGCACCGGTAGCCGTCGATCTCGTCGGTCGCCGCCCTGGTGATCCGCTCGGCCGACCGGTCGGGGCGGGGCCCGCCGTGGGCGCCGTCGATATCGTTTCCGCCACCGTGCGCGGCAATCGCTTCACCGGCATCGGGGTCGGCGGCGCGGCGGGGCCCGGTGCTCCGGACCGTGCCGCCGTGCGGGCGCGCTGGGCGCGCGGCCTACGCGTGGTCGGCAACCGCTTCGTAGGCGGCGCGGACGGCGTCGCCATCGCCGGCGTGGGCGGACGATGGTCCGACAACCAGTGGCTCGCCGTCGGCGGTGCAGCCATTCGCGGCCGCATGGGCGCCGAAAACTTCTCGGTGCGCGGCGGACGCATCGATAGCCCCGGTGATCGGGGAATCGACCTGCGTCCGCTCGGCGTCCCCGGCTTGCCGGCCGGCGGGACGGTGCTCTTGGATGGCGTTCGCATCACCGCGCCCGGAGACGCCGGCGTGCACGTAGAGGGCCTGCGCGGAGACGTGACGGTGCGCGGCTTGGTCGTCACCGGCGCGGCAGGGCCGGGTGTACGTGGTGTCGACCTCGCAGCGGCGCGCGTCGTCCAGAGCAGGCTGGTAGGCAACGCCGTCGGACTGCGAATCGTCGAGGGCGCAGCCGCGCCCGTCCAGCCGCGCTGGCAGGTGGGTGGTGCTCCCACCGCGACCAACGTGCTTAGCGGAAACATCGGTGCTGCCGTGGAGCTCGTCGTGGCCCCAGGGCGACCGGCCCGTGGTCCGATGGCCGACGTCCCTGCCGAATACAATGTCTGGGGCGTGGCGGATGGTCCTGGGATCGAGGAACGGATCGTGGACGCTGCGGACGATCCCGCGCTCGGCCGCGTCCGTTGGCAGCCGCCGATCGACGCGCCGATCACGGTGCTCGTCGCCGCAGAGCCGGCCGCCTTGCCTGCGGACGGCGCTGCTACCTCCGCGGTGACGGCCACCGTGCGCGACTACGCGGATCGACCCGTACCGGACGGCACGCTCGTGACCTTCGGTCTCACCGGGGGCGGTGCGCTGCCGAGGGTGGGCGGACTCGTGGAGGCTGAAGGGACTCAGGTTGAGCGCGGCGGGGAATGGGGTCGCTTCGAGGGCGAGGCTTTCGGCGCCCCTTCGGCCGGCGCGTGGATGCGCAGTGACGAGCCGGGCGCATGGATTTCGTGGCCCTTCACGGCCACCGCGGCGCTGGTGCGCATCGGCCAAGCACCGGGCGAGTTCGGCCGCGTACGCGTTCGGGTAGACCAGGAAGTCGATCGCATCCTTTCCGCGACCGCGCCGGAGGCCGGTTGGGCGGACCATATCGTTGCGCGCGACCTGGCCGGCGGCGCCCATCGCATGACCGTCACGCTCTTGGAAGGCCGCGCGGCGGTCGATCTCTTGGCCGCGGGCGTCGGCACACGCGGCGGCGCAGCGCACGCGACGCTGCGCGCGGACGAGCGCGTGGGGCAAGGGCGCGTCACGGCGGACGCATGGGGCGCGCTTGGCCCGGTGGGCGGGGCAGCGGAAATCGCCTTCGTACCGGGTCCACCCGCCGCCGTCACCATGACCGCCGCTGCGGGCACGGTGCCGGTGGGTGGGGTTCGTACGTCCATCCGTCTGGTGGTCCGCGACCGATTAGGCCGTCCGGTGCGGGATGGCACGCCGATCGTGCTGACAACGTCGCTCGGCATCGTGGAGCCGACGGTGCTGGCTACGCGCTTCGGGGGAGCGACCGCCGTCTTGACGAGCGGGACGGTGACCGGCGACGCACTGCTACGCGCGGTGGCAGGGAACGGCCCCGGCGCCGCGGAGACGACGTTGGTGCTGCCCTTCGTCGCCGGACCCCCGGCACGGGTCGAGCTCGCGACGACCAAGGGCACGTTAGTCGCTAATGGCCGCGACGAAACCGGGCTCGAGGCAACCGTGCGCGACGCCTGGGGTCACCGCGTTCAAGACGGCGTGGCGGTCGCGTTCGCCAGCACCCTGGGCACCCTCTCTGTCGCCGAAGGGGCGACGCTCGACGGGGTGGCCGGCGCGCGGCTGCGTGGTGGATCGATCGCGGGGGTCGCGCGCATCGAGGCTCATGTCCGAACGGTGCCGGAGGGAGGCCCGCTTCCCGACGCCCGTGCCACGATCAGCGTGGCCCTGCGGGCGCCGGATCTGCACATCACAAAGTCCGTGGAGCCGGAGTCCGTCGTGGTGCCCGGCGAGCTCGTGACCTGGACGCTCCATTATGCGAATCGTGGACCCGGCGCAGTGTACGGCGTCGTGCTCGACGACGTGCTGCCCGCCGGATTGATCTCGCCGACGCTCTCGACAGAAGGCCCGCCGCTCGTTGCGCGGCCCGGCCCGCCCTACGCCTTTACTGTGTCCCGGCTCGCACAGGGAGAGACCGGCGTGGTGCGGGTGCGGGCGCGGGTCGACACGAGCCTTCGCTGGGGCAGTCGCAATCCGGTGACGGCCACGGCACGTATCGGGAGTCCAACCGCGGCGGAGGCCGCTCCGGCCGACAACGTCGCGTCGGCTGGTATCGTGGTGGTGCCGGCAGCCGTATATACGGTCACGCTCGCCGCACCGTCCGCGCTCGGCGTCGGAGGGCAGGCCGGTTCCCTCGTCATCCGGGTCTTCGATCGCTTCGGCAACCCAGCGGGCGATGGAACACCCGTTGCCCTATCCGCGGTAGGCGGCACCGTGCACCCGGAGCTGCTGACAACCCGGGGCGGGCGCGCGGAGGCGACGTTCACCAGCGGCAGCGTTGCCGGCGAGGGCGTCGTCCGTGCGTTGTCGCTTGAGGACCGCGGCGACGTAGCCCGAATCCGCCTTGTTCCGGGGCCCGCGCTCACGATGACGTTGGCGGCGGGCCGCGACGAGCTCGCGGTCGGCGGAGACCGCACGGTGTTGACCGCGACGCTTTCGGATCGCTTCGCCAATCCGGTGGACAACGCGGTGGTCGAGTTCAGTACGGACCGTGGCCTTGTCGGCATCGATCGGGGCCGGACCGGAACGCAGGGTTGGATTTCGACGACGCTGCGCTCCGGTGTGCGTTCCGGCGCCGCGCGCATCCAAGCGCACAGCGGTCCGCTCAGCGAGGCGGTCACCGTCACGTTGGTCCCCGGCCCGCCCGCACGCCTGACGCTCGGGCTGGACCGCGCCATCGCGCGAACCGGGGTCGCGCTGCGCGTCCTCGCCCGCCTTGGCGACGAGTTCGACAACGGGATCGCCGGTGTGCCGGTGGAGTTTCGTTCGTCGCGAGGGCTTCTGCTTGACCTGCGCGTTGACACGGGCACCGACGGCATCGCGCGCGGAAGGGTGCGCTTCGACACGCCGGGCGAAGCCGTGATCCGTGCCGAAGCGGCGGGTCTGGATCGGCGGATCATCGTGCGCGTGGAGCCGCCGTGGATTGCGTTGCCTTGGGCGGGGAAGCGTCCCTGAGGTCGAAGGCAGCCCGGGGGGTGTTCGTGTTCGGCTATGAGATCTGCAGACAAGGGCGCGATTGCTCGGCGATCAAGCATGTTTTTCCTACCCGTATCTTATCGAGCACTCACCCGTTACTAACGGTAGCCTCTTTGGGACAGAAGCGGTCGGAGGGGGTCTCTTCGGCTTGGACTAAGGTCCGTCGAGTCCCATCGCGAACGGGGCATGTGTCTTCGTCGCGTGACGGTTAACAAGCTTATGGGTCTATAAGGGAGATCTACATCATGATGTGTCGCCTTACTTTGCAGAAGAGTCTCTTCGTACTCGCGGTGGGCCTTGTCGCCGCCGCCTTTGCGACGAGCACCGCAACGGCGCAATCGCCGTTCGACGACGTCCATGCTCCGTCGAATGACGCCGCTTCGCATTTCATCGCCAATGTCGGGCAATGGGATGAGGACGCGGACTATCGGCTTCGCAACGGCAATCTAGACGTATGGATGACGGGCGAAGGTCCTGTCTACCAGTTGGCCGACACCGGTGACGTAAACGGTGCGAACGACAAGCCGCTCGTACCGGGTGAGGTCGCGGATCCGAACGTCGAGCCGACCATTCCGGACGGCGACTTTCACGTCGTGCGCGCGAATCTGGTCGGAGTCAACGATGGAGCGACGCACGAGCAGATCGGCGTCGTGCCGGGTAGCTACAACTGGCTGGTCGGTGACATCCGTGCCACCGGCGCGCGCGCTTCCTCCAACGTTGCCTATCGCGGCATTTATCCCGGCGTCGACATGTTCGCCGCCGCGTTGCCCGCAAGTTCGAGTGAAGATGGCGTAGCGGCCTTGAAGATCAGCTATGAAGTTGCCGCCGGTGCAGACCCATCTCTAATCGTGATCGATTACGAGGGTGCGGACTCCGTGAACGTGCGCCCGGACGGCGCATTGCTGGTTCGCACGTCGCTCGGCGACATCATCGAGCGCGCCCCGATCGCTTGGCAGCGCGACGGTGGCGAGATCAAAGGCGTCGACGTCAACTTCCAGATTGACGGCACGCAGGTCAGCTTCAACGTCGGCTCCTTCGACAGCAGCCTGCCGTTGACGATCGACCCGACGATTCTCTACAGCTCCGCGTTCCTGAGCGGTAACAGCTCGGACTACACGGCCGAGATGCACGCCGACGGCACAGGGCGCTATTTCACGGGCTTCACGTTCTCGTCCACGTTCCCAACGACCGCCGGTGCGTTCCAGACGGCGCTGACCAGCGTCGACGCCTTCGCGATCAAGATGAGCTTGAACCAGCAGACGCAGATCTATACGACCTACGTGGGTTCTTCGTCCTCGGACTACGGCGGCAACTCCGCCCTGGCGCCGAACGGCAACCTGTATGTCGGCTTCCATGGGCTCGGTACGTTGACGGGCGCCAACATCTTTGGTGCCTCGTCAGGCTCCTACGACCAGTTTATCGTGCAGCTGAACGCGACGGGCACCGCACTGGTAAGCGCGGCCGAGCTGCAAGGCTCGAGCGTGGACTACCTCGGTGACGTGGCGCGCGCTGCAAACGGCGACATCTACATGATCGGCGCCTCGACGAGCACGAACTACCTGTCGGGCCTTGCGCCGGCCGGCGCCGTGCCCTTGGCTTCCAAGCCCGGCGGCTACGACTTCGCCACGGCGCGCTTGAACAGTTCGCTCACGAGCGTGCTGAACTTCACGTGGCTCGGCGGCACCTCGACCGATGGCGGCTACAGCGCGGCCTTCGACGCAGCGGGCAACATCTACGTGATGGGCATCACGCTCGGGGCGACGAGCATCCCCACCGATTGGACGGAGGGCACGCTCGGCAACTACGACGCGGTGGTCGTCAAGTACAACAGCGCGCTGACGACCGAGAGCTATGTCGGCGCCTTCGGAGGTTCGAGCACGGATGCCCAGGTGGGCTTCACGTGGACAAGCGCCTTCCACTACTCGATCAACAACAACACGGTCGTGGTCGACCCCGCCAACGGTATGTGGACCACCGGCTACGCAGCGAGCACCGACTTCCCGACGACGCCCGGTGTATTCCAGCCCACGAACGGCGGCAACTACGACGTCTTCGTCACCCGCATCAACCCGGCGGGAACGGGCATCGACGTCTCTACGCTCCTCGGCGGCACGAGCACGGACGGCGGAAAGGCGATCGGGCTGGATTCGGCCGGCAACGTCTACATCGCCGGCATCGCGTGTAGTAACAACTACCCGACGACGGTCGGCGAAGTGCAGCCCACCCTCGCCGCCTGCTACGACATGGTGGCCAGTGTTCTTTCGCCGGATCTGCAAACGCTGATCTGTAGCACGTACTTCGGCGGCAGTAGCTCGGACTACTCGGCCGATATCAACGTCGTCGGCCTCGGCCGCCGCCAGATCGCCGGCTATGCCATTAGCACCGACTTCCCGGATGTACCCGCGGGTAATCCCACCTTCGGAACTCCGGCCGGCTACCAAGTCGCCTACCTGGACATCAATTGCGGCGGCGCGGTCTTACAACTGTTCGAGGCGCTGGTGTTACCGGTGATGGAACTCAACGGTGGGCGCGAGTGTCTTGCGGCCGGCGATACGATCGACTTCTCGTTCGAGATTGAGAGCATCGGGCTTGCCCCTCAGCCGGACCTGCCGGGTCCCGAGGTGGAGTTGCGCCTCACGGGCGGTCACGTCACGCGCAGCTGTACCGCGTCTTCGGGTACCTGCTCGATCACGAGTGACTCGACGGCCGAATGGAACGGTGCCATCCCGACCGGCGAAACCGTCGTGATCACGGTGCGGACGCGGATCTCCGCGGGAGTTCGCGCCGGCAACGAGGTGTGCGTCGAGGGGTTCCTCAACTTCGACGGCAACGGCGATGGCTCAAATGGTGTGAGCGTTGAGCTCGAGCCGGTTTGTGCCATCACCGACTGCCCTCCGACGGTGTTCCCGAACATCCAGCTGGGCCCGCAAGTTCACCTGCCCATCCTGAACTTCTTGGGCCAGGACGATGTGTGCGAGACGTGGATCGAGGTCCAGAACCTCGGTTGCGACTTCGCGAAGGCCGCGCTGATCACGTGGGGCGAGCCGGGCTTCTGCCCGCCGCAGGCCGCGGGTCCGCTGAAGGTCGAGTGCACGGGTATGTTGAAGCCC
>JAJCYU010000059.1 GCA_029262755.1 Anaerolineae bacterium | reverse complement strand
ACCGGTGGTCGTGAAGAGGCGCCGCGCTACGGGGACCACGATCCGGTCGGGGCAAGTACGCTGCTTGAAGAAGCAGGCTGGATCGACAGCGACGGCGACGGCGTTCGCGATCGCGACGGTCGCCCTTTGCGCTTTGTGCTGGAGGCCTACAACGAGCCGCTCAGTCGGCGGATCGGCGAGCGAGTGCGCCAGGACTGGTCGGCTATCGGCGTCGAGGTGGAGCTTCGTCTACAGAGCCAACCCAACATGGTGCGGGCCCTGACCGATCGCGCCTACGACGCCGCGTTGTACGGCGTGGCGGCCCGCTTCGGTCATACGCCGGATCCGTATCCGCTATGGCACTCCTCCCAAGCACGCTCTGGGCAGAACTTCGCGGCCTGGAGTCATCCGGAGACCGACGCCGCCTTGGAAGCCCTGCGCAGCACGCCTCCGGACGATGCGGCAACGCGACGGTTGCTCTACGCCGAGCTCGAGGACGTATTCCGGCGCGAACATCCCGCCTTGTTGCTCTACCATCCCGTCTATACCTACGTGAGCGTCGATCCGGCGCTGGGCGGCGTCCAGCTGCCGCGCGTAATGGCGCGCCCCGCCGATCGATTCGCGACGGTTGCCGGCTGGTTCCTGCGCACCGAGCGCATCTTCCTCGGTGACGGATCACGATGAGCCCCCGGCCGGCCGGCGCCCGATCCGCAGTTCCCGAAGCTGCTCCCGACCCCCGTGTGGAGCGGCGGCCGGATGCGAATGGTCGCGCTCATCCCGCCGTCACCCGCCTACTTGGTGTCGTGCTGCTCGCCTTGCTCGGCCTCTACGTCGCCAGGGTCGCCGGCCTCGTGGTAAGCCTACAACGCGCCGCGCTGGCCGAATCCGGCCTGTCGGCCGATGTTGCCGCGTTGCGCAACGAGGTTGTCGCGCTCGAGACCGAAGCTGCCCGTAGCGAGACGGATGCGTTCGTCGAACAATGGGCGCGCGAGGAACGCGAGTTGTCCCGCGCTGGAGATCGCACCATTGTCGTCGTTCCCGAAGTCGAGGACGACGCTCCGGTTCCCGCACGACGCGAGGGCCTGCTCGATCGCCTGCGTCGCCTCATGGGTCGCAGTACACCAACCGGCTCCTCACCGGCCGATAGCGCACCCGCGGACGAGACCGCCCGGTAGCGGCAGAGCTGCGGCTACCATGCGCCACACACGTTTCATGCGCCCGATACGCTGCGTGCGCCACACACGTTGCGTCCGCCCGTCACGCTGCGCCCTCCGTCACACTCCGTCCGCCCGTCACCCTACGCCCACGCCATGTCGCCCTTCGCATCCGAGCGCGCGGGCACCGGCGATGGTACCGGTGCGTCGTCTGTTCCATCCACGTCGCAACGACGACGCTACGGTGATGGTGTCGGCGACCCGCCGATCTCTGAAGATTGATCTTGATCCACGTCGCCGGCCGAGGGCGGGCTCTGCGATCCCCCGGGCTGAGTGGGGACGGCATTCGGCCCGCCTTCCACCGTCGGCGTTGTGATTTCGGCTACCGCGCCCGGAGCCCACGTGAAGCGCCACCACGTTGGAGGCTCGCTCAGCAGCACCCCCGCGTCGTCGCCAAGCAAGCCACTTCGCTCGCGGCGGACGCTGACCGACCAATCGATCGTCCGTTCTGTTCCCCGCGCCGGCCGCAGCCGCGCGGGCAGCCGCAGCGCGTTGCCGCCGTTGCGTTGCCACAACGTGTGGATCTCACTCTCCGGATCGGCCGCGTCCCGCCATGCGACGACGTAGAACGCTCCCAATGGCAGCGCACCCGAAGAGGCCCATCGCAACGCGAGGACGTCGTCGACACGCCGACGCCCGTCCTGTGGGGCAAGCGGTAGCGGTGCTGGAAACACGTCGGGGATCAAACCGTCCTCGGAAGGCAACGAAGCACCGACACCGCCTTCGTCGAGACTGGAGAAGACCCAAGGTGTGGGCGGCGCCGTGGGCGCAGGCGTGGTTGTTACGACCACAGCCGGAGCGACGACGATGGTCTGTCCGACCGACAATAGCGCAGCGGGACCGTCCAGCTCGTTGTTGCGCACAAGCTCTTCGACCGTGACCCCGTATTCCGCCGCGATACGTCCCAGCGTATCACCGCGATCGACCGCGTAGGTCAGTGCCTCCTCAACGACGATCGGCTCGCCGGCCGGCAACGGCGTAGCATCCGGCTCCGCCGGGACGGGAGGCACATCGGCGACCTCGGCTTGCGCTACGTCTCCTTCGGCTTCACCCGTCGATGCGTCTACTTGAGCGCGCGAGGACTCCGTGGCGTCTCCCGCCTCTGCTCCCGCATCCGCGGCCGGTTCGGCGGCCGGCTCTCCGTCGATACCGCGAAGGGGAATCCGCAGCACCTGTCCGAGCGAGAGGCTGTTCACGTCGCGCAGCGTGCCCTCGTTTGCGCCGAGGATATCGTCCAGCGTGACGTTGTACTTGAACGCGATGGCGAACATCGTATCCCCGCTCTGCACGACGTAGTCGATCATCGCAGGGAGGGGCGTCGCGGTCGGTGGGAACGGGCTGTTCGGCGGGCGTGTCGCCGATGCTGCCGGCGCGGGCGACGCCGTAGGCGGCGCCGTCGGGGCCGCGTCCAACACGCCGGCCACCGCGGCCTGATCGACCGGTCGTATGCCTCGATCCGCTCCGCGCCACCACAAGAGACCACCGATCAACACCAACGCGGCGGCAACGAACGAGGCGCTACCCCACACGACACGCCCGGGCGCGAGATGCCATGGCACGCTCGCGCCACAGACCGTGCACCGGGCGCCCCGACCGCGCAGTCGAGAGCCGCACGCCGGACACCGTCGCAACGGGCTTCGCGTCGTGCTCATCGGGGGCATTCCAGAGCGTAAATGGGAGTCCTGAGGGTCTGCTCACACATGGCGCGCAATGGTAGCGTAGGGCCTAGGGTCGGCCAACGGATCACGAGCCACTGCCCGCGCCTGCGCGCAGTGCGAGCCATACGATCACCAATATCAGCACGGCGAGGTATATGGAGGCCCACAGGCCGGCGGCCACGAGCGCAAGGGCGGCGAGCCCAACCGCCACGAACATCGCCACGAGAAGCGCGATGCGTGCACCGTGCGACCATCCGGCGAACGGCCCCCGCGGGGCATCGATGCGCATGGAGCGGCCGAACTCTCCCACAGCCACTTCGTCCGACGACAGCGGTCGCGCAAGCCCTGAGCGCGTGGCGCCAAGCGCCAAGCCCAGCGTGATCAACGCAGACATCATCAACACGAGGAGGTTGAGGCCAAGACGGGTCGGTGCATCGACGCGACGAAGCGCTGACGCCAGACCCAACGAACGATTCAACCCACCCGGCCCGGACCGTGCACGGCCGTTTGCAGCATTCGACGAGCGCCGATCGGAGGTCGCTTGCAGGGGGCGTGTGATCAGATGGGCCGGCCACCGAACGTGAAGTTGGACGGACTCACCCTCCCCCAATTCCCGCACGCGGAGGCGCGAGCCGTCTTGTTCTCGGCTTACAACGGGCAAAGGCGAGGCATTGCCGTCAACCGTGATGTGCTGTGCGTCCACACTGCCCAAGGCCGGCACGGTCGGCGGCGGCACGATCGTGATGATCAAGAGACCGATCGCCGGCCCGCCCTCCGCAACGGGCGTCCATTGCCACGTATCCTCCTCCGCCCCGAACGCGAGCGCACCCGTCAAGACGTAGTCCACGATGAACGTGCGGCTGTCGTCGAATACGGGGGGAAAGGCCCACCGTATCGCCAGCGCGTCCTTCGAGCGCTCCGTCACGAAGCCATGTTGGCTCAACGCACCCGCCGCATACGGCCGGTTGGGCTCGCCGACGTCCAATACACGTGCTTCCGTGCCGGTGGGCAATGGGATTCGGGCAGCCAAGAGGGAATGCGGACCGCCCGCGAACGAGACCGTCCACCGCTCCACAACCCGCACCGACCCATCATCCACGATCTCGGCCTCGATCACCCGCGTGAGCAAGGACACAAGGTTCACGGCACCGACGCCCTGGGCAGCCGCGTCGGGTATCGCGTTCGGCCTGCTGCTTATCAACAACACGAGCAAGCACGCCTGCCAGGTCGGTGCCGCCAAGCGGTGCCACCGCACCGGAGCGCCGATCGGGCGCGCTGACCTCAGCCCTGGCTGGAAGTCCGCGCTCAACCGTCTGGTGCTCGTCGCGCTCGTACGATCAGGATATCGGCGGGCCGACGCTCAGAACACGGACCGTGATTGAGAGCACGCATGATCCACCGCGAGGCCACGGGGGGAAGGAGCCTGTAGATCTGGGGTGGATGGCGCAAGTAAGTAGCTTCCACGCGGTAGTTGCGCGCGTGCAGCGGTTGCAGGAGCTGATCCGGCGACAGGGGGCGCTCGTCGTCGGTGGCCGGCGAATGAAATCGGCGCAGCGGAAACAGGAGGCTGCCGGCCACGCGTGTCGCGCAGCGGACCGCCCGGTACACGAGGCTGGCCTCCGCATTCGGTTCGGCGAGACAGATCCACGACCCGGCTCGCGCCACTCGATCCATCTCGCCCACGGCGATGTCCACATCTGGGAGATGGTGGAGCACGCCTTGGCACACGATGCCGTCCACACAATCGTCGCGAAAGGGCAGCTTCTCCGCGTCCGCGATCACCGGCCAGATTCGTTCGGCCAACCCGGCCAGCGCGGCCGTGCGCCGCGCGTCCACCAGCATCCCGCGAGACATTTCCGTTGCGATCACCGCTGGGCCGGCGGCGGCGACGGGCACGCTGGTCCGCCCCGTGCCGCAGCCGACGTCCAACACGACGCTGGCGCCGTCTTCAGCGAGCCGGCGCGCCCATGGTTCGGCCGTATGGTTCGCCTGGTAGACCTCAAATTCACGGCCGATGAGGGCGTCATACTGCGGCGCCTCGCGGTCATGGTGCAGGGCGTCGCGTCGTTTCCATGCTGGATCGGATCGCTGGACCATCACGTCGAAGGACCGTGGCTGTGTCTTTCGGAAGATGTGGGTTCGGGCGAGGCACTGGGTTCGGGTGAGGCTGTGGGTGCGGGTTGCGCTGCAGCCGCTCCTTTCCCCTCATCACTCGCCAGCGGCGTATCGGCCGCCCGCTCGAGGAATCGCAGGAGCACACCGCCATAGGTCCGACGATCGGTTTCTTCCCATCGGACCCCGGGTAGGGGACCGTCCTCCTTGGGATCAACCTGCACCACGATCAATCCGCCGGGCGCCAACCATTCGTCATGCTCGTGCAATGCCTCCAACGTCGTCCGCCACATGCCCTTCCACTGCGGCGGCGCCACGTAGATCAGATCGTAGGATTGTCCCTCGCGCGGGCCTCGCTGAAGCCAGCGAAGGGCATCCTGGCGCAGCACGGTCCCACTCCGCGCCAACTTCGTGACTTCCAGGTTGGCGCGCATCGTGCGTATCGCCGCGGGCGCAAGATCCAGGAACACGCATTCGCGTGCGCCGCGGCTCAGGGCCTCGATGCCCACTGCTCCCGTGCCGCCAAAGACATCGAGCACCCGTGCATCTTCGATCCAAGGTCCAAGGATCGAGAAGAGGGCCTCCTTGGCACGATCCGTAATCGGTCGAGTCGTATCGCCCGGCACGCCGGCGAGACGCCGGCCACGCGCCGAACCGGCTATGACGCGCACGATGCGCCCCCTTTGTGGTCGGCGTGAAGCTTCGACGCGACGACGGTGATCGCACAGCCGCCCAATCGACGGTCAAGCGCGCGGAGTAGCGGCCGCAGCAGCTCCCGTAGTGGCCTCATGTGCAGCAAGGCGCGCACGACGCGGGCCAGGGGCGCCGGCAAGCGCTCGCGGGCCGCCAGCGTCATCGCAAGCGCATGGATCAACCAACCTTCTTGCACCCAATGCCAACTCTCGACCCGGAAGCCCGCACGATCCAAGGTATCTGCCAGAGTGGCACGAGAATAGACCTGAAGGTGGCGCGGCGTATCCCAGCCCGGCCACGCCTCGCCCCAGAGGTGCGCCTCCCAGCCATCCAACACCGGCGTGCTGATCAGCAACCGGCCCCCAGTCGCCAGCGCGTCGGACACCGCACGGAGGCCGCGAACGGGATCATCCAAGTGCTCGATCACGTCCCAGAGCGTTGCGATCTCAAACGAGCGGGGCGGCAACGCAACGTCGCCGATCGCGCCATGCCAAATGGGCAGCCCGCGCGCTGAAGCCTGCGCGACGGCCCACGATACCGGTTCCACGCCGGCCGGCACGATGCCGGCGGATCGCACCGCGTCGAGAAATGCGCCGTCCGCGCAGCCTACGTCCAAGAGCCGGGTTCCGGTTCCAGGGGGGACGAGCGAACGCACGAGGGCCACCTTCGGCGCAAGATCATGTCGTTGGAATCGTCGACGCAACCAGGCCGGTGATCGGCCATGGTGCACGTAGTTTGACGGATAGTACGGACCGAAGGCATCCGTGGCGGGTCGCGTTCGCAGGTACGTGAGGCCACACGCCATGCAGCGTGCGTACGCGAATGCGCCCGGCCCTCCCATCCACCGGTCCACCGCAGCGTGCAAGGCCGTATGCTCCCCCGCTCCACAAACCGGACACACCGCTACGATGATCCGGGCCCCACGCTGCTCGGTCGCGATCGAAGACGATGGCGATTGAGAATTCAGCCGCCCACCGTTGTACGTGGTCCCGGACCGTGAGACCTCTCGGACGGGCCCCACTTCTCGACCGGCCATTTCAGCACGCTCTTTCGATGCGACGCCATCGACGGGCGGTGCCGGCGATCCGCCTTCGGGCTTTGGCTCATCCATGGCGGGATTCTAGCATGCGCGGCACACGATACCGGGGGGAGAGACACGATGTGGGCCCCGCACGCCAGAGGCGCGCGGGGCCCGTAATCACCGGTCCGTTCCTACGCTTCAACCATCGGGCCGAAGCGCATGCTGCGCGTCGTTAGTTGCTGTCGGCCTTGATGCCGTTGTAGGTAGCTGCATCGATGGCGCCGGTCTCGCTGGCGTCATTGACGATCACCACAACGTTCTGGTCCGACGTCACAACCGCCGAGCCGTACGTGCCGGACGGCATAACGTTCAGGGCGTTCGCGCCCGGGTAGAACGTGTGCGAGCCGTTCGAGGCGATCGTGGCCGTACAAGCGCCGCCACAACCGTTCAGCTGGGTACCCTTGTCGTCCGCAAACGTGATCGTCACGTTCGCAGCCGCGT
>JAJCYU010000058.1 GCA_029262755.1 Anaerolineae bacterium | reverse complement strand
GGTCGTGAGCGCGGACGATCTCGCCCGCGCGGTGAATCGCGCCGGCTACCACGCCACCATCGTCAGCGGCGGCGGCGGCGGCGGTGCGGGTATGCCGGTTGGCGCAGCGCCGTCGGCGCCCGTCGCATCGCACGTCTCGGCATCGAACGTCTCGGCATCGGGCGTCACGGCTTCAACCACAATGTCCGCCGCGCTCCCCGTGACCGCCCCCCTCGCGCCGCCCATCGACCGTCAGTCGGCGACCGGCGCGCTGGTGCCCGCGGCGCCCGGCGCTCCGCCCTCTTCGCCCCCCGCGCTGCCCGCGGCGGTCGGCGCGGACGAGCCTCCGGCCGAGCTCAGCCCAGCCGAGCAACGACAGGCACGCGAGCTGGTCGATCTACGTCGGAAGCTGAGCTTCGGTGCCGTGGTCTCCGTGCTCGTCATGCTTGCGATGTTCCGCCATATGTTCGGCTGGAGCTTCGTGCCGGCGTGGCTGGCCAACCCCTGGGTGCAGCTGGCGCTCGTGACGCCCGTGCAGTTTTGGGCCGGCGGCCAGTTCTACCGCGGCGCGCTCGGCGCCCTGCGCCACCGCACCGCCAACATGAGCACCTTGATCGCCGTCGGCACGTCGGCGGCCTATGCCTACAGTGTGCTCGCGGTGCTCGACTGGGCCTTCGGCACCACAATCCTGCCGCGCGCAGCCGGCGGTATGCCGGAGCTCTTCCTCGACGCCTCCGCGATGGTCATCACGCTGATCTTGGTGGGCAAGTACCTCGAGGCCCGGGCAAAGGGCCAGACCGGCGCCGCCATCCGCCGTCTGATGGGCATGCGGCCGCGCACGGCGCGCGTCGTGCGCCAGGGCGTCGAGGTCGATGTCCCGATCGAGCACGTGATGGTCGGCGATGTCGTGATCGTGCGCCCCGGCGAGAAGGTGCCGGTCGACGGGCTCGTGGTCGACGGCCGCTCCACCATCGACGAGTCCATGATCACCGGCGAGCCGATCCCCATTGCCAAGTCGAACGGCGACGAGGTCATCGGCGCCACGATCAACAAGACCGGCAGCTTCCGCTTCCAGGCCACCCGCGTCGGCGGTGACACGGCCCTCGCGCAGATCGTGCGCCTCATCCAGGAGGCACAGGGCTCGAAGGCGCCGGTCCAGCGGCTAGCCGACCTCGTGTCCTCCTACTTCGTGCCGGTCGTCATCGGCGTCGCGATCGTAACGGGCATGCTGTGGCTGTGGCTGGGCCCCGCGCCCACCGTGCCGCTGGCGCTCAAGGTCTTCATCACCGTGCTCGTGATCGCCTGCCCGTGCGCGATGGGGCTTGCGACCCCGACGGCCATCATGGTCGGCACGGGCAAGGGCGCAGAGAACGGCATCCTCATCCGCTCCGCCGAGGCCCTCGAATCGGCGCACAAGCTCGACACGATCGTGCTCGACAAGACCGGCACGATCACCGCCGGACGGCCCGTGGTGACCGACGTCGTACCTGTCGGCGCCACCGATTCATTACCGCTCAACGGCGTCGCGCCTGCCGGCGATGCCGAGCGCGTGCTGTGGCTCGCCGCATCGGCCGAGCGCGGCAGCGAGCACCCGCTGGGCGAATCGATCGTCGAGCACGCCAAGGAAATGGGCCTGGTTCTGGCCGACGCGAGCGATTTCGACGCTGTGCCGGGCCACGGCATCACCGCCAACGTGGCGGGCGTGCAGGTCTTGCTCGGCAACGAAAAGCTCATGACCGAACGCGGCATTCAGCTTGGTTATCTGCGGGCGCGTATGGCCTCGCTGGCCGAGCAGGGCAAGACCCCGATGGTCGTAGCCGCGGACGGCCGCGCCATGGGCTTGGTCGCTGTGGCCGATCCGCTCAAGCCCGAGTCGGCCGAAGCGGTGCGCCGCCTGCAGGGCCTTGGGCTCGACGTGTGGATGATCACCGGCGACAACACGCGCACAGCACAGGCCATCGCCGCGCAGGTAGGCATCACAAACGTAATGGCCGAGGTTCTACCCGACGGCAAGGCGGCCAAGGTACGCGAGCTACAGGCTGCAGGCCGCAGCGTGGCCATGGTCGGCGACGGCATCAACGACGCGCCGGCCCTCGCGCAGGCCAACGTCGGTCTCGCGATCGGCACCGGCACCGATGTGGCCATGGAGGCCGCCGATATCACGTTGATGCGCGGCGACCTGGGCGGCATCGCGACCGCGATCGACCTGTCCCGCGCTACGATGCGCAACGTCAAGCAGAACCTCTTCTGGGCCTTCGCCTACAACGTGGCCCTGATCCCGGTCGCGATGGGCGTGCTCTACCCGCTGCTGCGCCTCGGCCTGGACCGCGTCGTTGCGCCCAACGCCGTACTGCTGCACCCGGCGATGGCCGCGGGCGCCATGGCGCTCAGCTCGGTCACGGTAGTCTCCAACGCGCTACGCCTGCGCGGCTTCGACGCCGTGGAAGCCCGCGAACGCGAGCTCGACGGCGACACGGGCAGCCGCATCCCCTGGTGGCTGCTGCCAGGCGTCGGCGCGCTGGCCATCTCCGCCGGTCTCGTCGCCGCGTCGATCTCCTTCAATGGCGGCCTCGAGGGCCGCGTAGATGACGGCGGCGCGATGGACGAAGGCACGAATGCCATGAACACGGGCGGCGGTCTCCGACCGATGCTCGCCTTCTTCGGCCTCGACACCGACGACGAAGAGATGGCGGACGCTGAGGCGATGGCGGACGATGAGGCGAGCACGGACGAAAGCGAGGACGCGGTCGACGTGGTCGCGGTAACGGACGATACCGAGAACGGCGGCACGACGGACGACGACGAAGCACTGAGCGACGATTCCCGTGCGAGCGCCGACAGCCGCGACGACAGCCGCACCGACGACGACCTCGCGGCCCGCCTCGACCGAATCGAGGAGCGCCTGGCCGCGCTGTCCGCACGCGAGCAGCAACGGGCGGACGAGGCGGACGAGGCTCCGTCCACGACGCGCGACGATCGGACGAGCACCGACGATCGAGCGAGCGACGGCGACGGTCCCGCGACCATCGACGTGGCGCGCTTGCAGGAGGCCGACGACCGCTTGTTCACCGTCGAGGTGAGCCTCGGCCAGCTGCGCGAATCGTTGATGCGCATCGTATCGGAAGACGACGCGGACGAGATCGGCGCAGCGCGGATGGCGCGGCTGTGGGACGGCATCGCGGGCATCGATGCCGCCACAGAGCAGCTCGGCGCGACGGTGGACCGGCTGAGCGCCGCCGGCGCGGGCATCGCTCCCCGATCGCGTGCGCTCGCGGCGGAATCCGATGCCGTCCTGACCCGGATCTCGACCTCCCGCGTGCAGGTCACGGGGCTGATGTCCACGTTGGACGCGATCGAGCATGGCCTGGATTCCGCGGACACCGGACGCGCCAAGACCCGTGCGCTCGGCCGCATCGCCACCGCGCGCGAGGCGGCGGAAGACGCCATGATCGCGCTCGATGAGACGCATGGCTGGTTGGACGAGGCGACCCGTTAGGAGCCCGGCCGCGTTGCCGCAAGGCGACGCGGGGATCCATTTGCACCGGGCCTGACGCCGCCCGAGAACCGGGCGGCAACCATCCGCGCAGGGAGAACACCACGAGCCCATGAACGCACCATCCCAAGGCGATCGCTCCGACGCATCGGAGCACGCGCACCACGCGACACCCGCCGAGTCCACCACGCCCGCTCGCACTGGCCATTCGGAGAACCACGCGCCTGCCGCACACGCCGACCACGGCGGCCACGGTGATCCCTCCGCCGGCGCAGACCACACCGCCCATACCGATCACTCCGGCCACGAGGCTCTCTTCCGCCGGCGCTTCTGGATCTGCCTTGCGCTAAGCGTGCCCGTGTTGCTGTATAGCCCGATGATCCAGGAGTGGTTCGGCTTCACCGCGCCCGCCTTCCCGGGCAGCGGGTGGATCACGCCCGTGTTCTCCATCGTGATCTTTGCCTACGGCGGCGTGCCCTTCCTGCGCATGGCGGGCGACGAGATTCGATCGCGCAAGCCGGGCATGATGACCCTGATCTCCCTCGCGATCTCGGTTGCCTTCGCCTACAGCCTGGCCGCCATGCTGCAGCCCGGTGCGGCGAGCTTCTTCTGGGAGCTCGTGACGCTCATCGACGTCATGTTGCTCGGGCACTGGCTCGAGATGCGCAGCGTGCGCAAGGCATCCAACGCCTTGGGCGAACTCGCCGCGCTGCTGCCGGACGAAGCCGATCGGATCAGCGCGGACGGCAGTGTCACCACGGTGCGCGCCGCGGATCTCGCCGCCGGCGATCTCGTGCTCGTCCGGCCCGGCGCCGCGGTGCCGGCGGACGGTACGGTCGACGAAGGCAGCACCACGCTCGACGAGGCCATGATCACGGGCGAGTCGCGCACGGTGCGCCGCGGCGTCGGCGACGATGTGATCGCGGGCACCGTGAACGCGGGCGACGGCAGCCTGCGCGTGCGCGTGACGGCCACGGGCGCCGACACGGCGCTGGCGGGCATCATGCGCCTGGTCCAACAAGCGCAGCAGTCGAAATCGCGCACGCAGCTGCTGGCCGACCGGGCGGCGGCGGTGCTCTTCTATGTCGCAATCGCGGTCGCCGCGCTGACGGCCGTCGCATGGACCATCGCCACGGGCTTCGGCTTCGAGACGGTGGAGCGCGTCGCGACGGTGCTCGTGATCGCCTGTCCGCATGCCTTGGGCCTCGCGATCCCGCTCGTCGTCGCGATTTCCACCGCCATGGCCGCGCGCAACGGCATCCTGGTGCGCGACCGCCTCGACTTCGAGGCGGCGCGCGACGTCGACATCGTCCTGTTCGACAAGACCGGCACCTTGACCGAAGGCGCGCACGGCATCGTTGCCAGCGCCACGATCGCGGGCTGGAACGAGGACGACCTCCTCGCGCTCGCCGCGGGCGTCGAGGGCGACTCGGAGCACGGCGTCGCCGCGGCCATCCGCCGCGTGGCGCGTGAGCGCGGACGTACGCCCGCCGACGCGCGGGACTTCACGGCCCTCAAGGGCCGCGGCGTGCGCGCGACCGTGGACGGCCGCACGATCCACGTCGGCGGTCCGCGCCTGCTCGAAGAGCTCGAGGTGCCTCTGCCGAGCGACATCGCGGCCTTCACGGAGCGGGCCGGCGCGCAGGGCCGCTCCGTCATCCACGTTCTCGACGAGGGCCTGGCCATCGGCTCGTTCGCGCTGGCCGACGTTGTGCGCCCCGAGAGCCGCGAGGCGCTGGACCGGCTGCGCGCCATGGGCATCGAGGTTGCGATGCTGACCGGCGATAGCCGCCAGGTGGCCGACGCCGTCGCCTCGGAGCTGGGCATCGAGCGCGTCTTCGCCGAGGTGCTGCCGGCCGACAAAGCTGCGGCCGTGGCCGAACTGCAGGCCGAGGGCAAGCGCGTCGCGATGGTCGGCGACGGCGTGAACGACGCACCGGCCTTGGCCCGCGCGGACGTCGGCTTCGCGATCGGCGGTGGCACGAACGTGGCGATCGAGTCGGCCGGCATCGTGCTGGTCGAGAGCGACCCACGCGCCGTCGCCGACGCCTTCGCGCTGAGCCGCGCCAGCCACCGCACGATGGTCCAGAACCTCGTGTGGGCCACGGGCTACAACGTCGTCGCGCTCCCGCTTGCAGCGGGTGTCCTGGCGCCGTGGGGCGTCGTGCTCTCCCCGGCCGTCGGCGCGCTGTTTATGTCGCTGAGCACCGTGATCGTCGCGATCAATGCGCAGCTGTTGCGGCGGGTTGATCTCGGAGGAGCGACCGGGTCGTAGACGAACGAAGCACGTTCGCATGAAAGTCGGCCGAGGTGCATCCAAGACCTCGTCCCGTGGAGCGACCTCTGCACGCCCTCGTGGTTCGCGAATCCCACGCTTCGCCGCCCACTGCGGCCCTAGGGTTCGCCAAAGCCCCTAGCCGAGCCCGCCGCGCGGCGATACAATCGCCCCGTCTGCGACGGCTCGCGGGCGGGTCACGCTTGCCCGCGAACCAGCGTTGCACACCCCGCGGTGGGCAACGGCGCCCGTTTGGCGCTTGCCTCTCAAACCGCGTACTTGCCCTCGCCTTTCCGACCCCCGGAGGAAACCGCGCATGCATAGGTTGCGCTTGACCATCGCCACCCTGTTGGTGGCCATGGTCGCCCTGGCGCCTGGACTCGCGCACGCAGAGGTCATCGACTATGACCCGCGTGTCGATGAGGTGCCCGAGATCTTGACCGCAGAAGAAATGGAGAAGTGGGAGGCGCTGCGTACCGGCGCTTCGCGTCACGGCATCCAGTTTGTCAGCCCCGACGGCTCCAAGGCTCTCGTGTCGATCTTCGACGCGGATGCCGGCGGCACCGTGTATCAGGTGCTCGATACCAACACGAAAGAGTTCTCCGCGTTTGACCTCGATGGGTGGGGTCTACGCACCGGCTACTACTGGACCGGCGACCAGCAGGCTGTCGCCTGGGGCCAGCGCGGTCCCGCCAGCGACCGCGAATACGCGCTGGTTACCGTGGACCTCGCCGCGGGTGGCGTGATGACGGAAACGGCGCAGATTCCCGCGGGGAACTACGCCTTCGGCAACACGCTGCAGCGCGATAGCGAAGGCAACTTCCACGTCGCCGCACTCGATCTTACGGGCGGCATCCAGATCCTCGACGTCGAGACGCCCCGTTTCGAAGCGGAGAACATCGAGCGCCTCGACCAACTGGCCAAGAGCGGTGAGATCGCCACCGACGTCGTTGACGGCATTGCGCAGGGCGGCAACCCGAAGATCGTGTTGGTCCGCCTAAGCGATGCGCTGGTCACGGAACTGGCTGAGATTCCGGGGGGCGCCAACCTCAGCGCCACGCTGTACTCCGTCGAGATCCAGCCGGGCGGCGACGTCGTCGCTTGGATCGTCGGCCGCTCCTTCCCATGGGCCGGCGAGCAGATCAACTTGCGCTCCAACCGCGGCGGCGGAATGCCGACCGGCTACTTCAACGTCCAGGAAAACCTGGGCAAGGTGCCCGAGAGCCAGAATCCGTGGATCACGAGCAGCCAATTGTTCATCCACGACCTCCAGACCGGCGAGCAGGCCGTGATCGAGAACAGCGATCACACGCCCGGCCGATTCACGGACGTCCATTGGAGTGGCGACGGCCAGCACTTGCTGGTGCGCTCGGAGATGCCGTCGGTCCTCGAGGGCCGCGAGCACCCGATTTACGAATACGAGGGCGGTATCGCGCTGAAGCGCTTCACGCCCGCAGGCGAGGCCAACGGCATGTGGATGCGCCCGGGCATGGACGCGCCCGGCGTGTACTTCGAGATGGCCGAGGGCACGAAGATGGTCGTGATGCACGGCCAGGACACCGCCCGCCACATTCAGGTCGTCGACGTCACCGATGACACGATGGCGCCCGAGCCGGTCTACACGGGCGAAGAGATGGTCTACGGCTGGGACTACCGCGGCGGCACGTTGGTGGGTGTCTTCGGCAACGTCGGCCACCTCGGCAACCTGAACATGAGCAAGGGCGCCGGTCCGCTGCAGGTCCTCTCCGATCTGAACTCGGAATCCGCGGCCGTGGCCAACATCAGCTACCAGAACGTCGCCTTCACCACGAGCGACGGCGTGGACCTGGTGGGCACCTACGTCTATCCGGCCGACTGGACCCTGCCGCCCGAGAGCCCGCAGCCGATGGTCGTCTGGCAGGCCGGCGGTCCCGGCGGCCAGATGTACAACACCTGGGGCGCGAGCGTCGAGAGCCCCTACACGCTGCTACCCGCCTTCGGCATCCCGGTCTTTATCGTCAACGCGGCCGGGCGGCTCGCGAACGGCGCAGCGCAGTACTCCGCCATGGCCGACGGCACCAACTACGGCCAGCGCGACATCCGCGAAGTGCGTGAGGGCGTCGAGAAGCTGATCGAGATGGGCTACGTCGACGCCGACAAGATCGGCGTGACGGGCTGCTCCTACGGCGGCTACTTCACGCTGCAGTCGATCGTCGAGGCGCCTGACTTCTACGCCGCGGCCAACTCGCAGTGCTCGCTCAACGACATGATGTACGAGTACCACTTCGGCTGGTCGCCCTTCCTGGCCTACCTGATCGGCGACTCGCCGACCGGCAACCCCCAGGAGTTCATCAAGGACTCGCCGACCTATCGCTCCGGCACGATCAAGACACCGTTGCTGCAGTTCCACGGCACGAACGACTTCCTTTTCTTCGAGCACATCACCAACATCCACGACCAGGTCGAGATGAACGATGTGCCCTCGCGCTTCTTCCGCGCCATCGGCTACGGCCACGGCATCGGCGGGATCCAGGGCGTGCAGAACGCGGGCACAGACGGCCAAAAGTTCGCGTTCCAGCTGCAGCTGGAGTGGTTCCGCGAGCATCTGGGCATCAACGCCGGCGGCTTCCTCCAGGTCATGGACGACGCCACCGACCTGCTCGCACCGATCCTGTTTCCCGGACGCGTTTCGCCCATCGGCGGAGGGGCGCGCTAAATGAAGGCCCGAATGACGATGACCAAGACTCCCTTCGCGCACCTGTTGCGCTTCGCCCTGCCCGCGGCCTTGTTCGCGGCGCTCCTGCTTGCGCCGGCGCCCCCCGTCGCGGCCGTGATCATCGACTTCGATCCGCAGATGGACGAAGTCGAAGAGATCCTCGAGCCCGACGAGATGGAACAGCTGATGGCGCTGGCCGACACGAGCTTCGTGTACCTCCTCACGGAGCCGAGCCCGTCCGGCAACTGGGCCTACGTCTTCCTGGACGGCGCGCAGACCCTGATGAACCTCGCGACCGGCGAGACGACCGACATCCCGGAAGACACCCCCGGATTCATCTTCGATGCCCCCACGCGCTTGGACAGCTCGCTGGCCATGCAGTGGATCGGCGACGATACCCTCGGCGTTCTGGCGCGGGCGTGGTATCCGGCCCAGTCCGAGGACGAGGAAGCGCGCTACGAGCACTACCGCGTTAGAATCGACCTTTCGGGCGACGATCCCGTCATCGAGAGCGAAGAGCTGACCGCGTTCGCAGACATTACGCCCAACGTTATGGCCGTGAACCCCGATATGACGGCGATGGTCGTGATGCAGCCCGCGGGCGGCGGCAACCTGAACTTCATGCCGGAGCCCGTCGAGGTAACCCTCGGCGAGTCGCCCTTCCGTCGCGTGCACGAACTGCCGGAGAGCATTCAGGGCAGTTTGCCCGGCCTCGTGGGAGACCACCCGCTCGGCACCCACAGCGTGCAACAGGCCAACTTTGAGATCCTGCACGTGCCGCTCAACGGTGACGACGCAACGCGGGTCGATCTCGCGGGCGATATCGGCGACAGCGTGATGCGCGTCGCGTATAGCCCGGACGGCTCGCGCCTGTCCATGCTGACGCGCTCGATGCCAGGCTGGGACGGCGACCGCGCGCGCAACAACAACCCGCCCGGCGAGAACCTGCCCAACCTGGGCAGCGTCAACGTTCGCGAGGCGCTCGGCCTGATCGAGCCGGACCTCAACCCGCTTCTTTGGGGTTCCTTCCTGCACGTCTTCGACACCGCGGACGGCAGCGTGGTGAAGGCCTTCGCCAACACCGACTTCCCGCAAGGCCTCCTCGCGGGCTTCGAGTACTCTCCCTCGGGCGAGCGCGCGATGCTCGTGCTGACGTCCCGCAGCGAGCTGGAAGGCCGTGAGCACCCGACCTACGCCTATCCCGGCGGCATCGAGGCGCACGTCCTCGACGCGGATCTGAACCCCGTGCAGCAGATCGACTGCCCGGGCTGCGACTCGCTGTCGGCCGGCGGCGGCTTCATCGACGACGACACGATCGTGATGAACACGGCGCATGAACTCGACACCCGCATCGTGCGCTTCGACGTCACGGACGGCAGCTCGTCCGTGGTCTGGGACGCGCCGGGCTCGTTCTTCCAGGCCTTCCCACGCTCCGGCGGCATGCTCTACTCCCACATGACCGTAGACCGCCCCATGGAGCTCTATTCCTTGGGCGACGTAGCGACGGGCGCAGACCCCAGCGCGCTCGAGGGCGCCAGCCCCAAGCAGCTGACCCGCATGAACGCCGAGGTAGCGGCCATGAGCGACATCACCTACAACGAAGTCAGCTGGCCGACCACGGACGGCAGCACGTTGAACGGCATCGTGGTCCACCACCGCAGCCAGGCCTGGCCGCCCAGCGAGCCGTGGCCGATGGTCGTATGGCAGCAGGGCGGTCCCGGCGGCCAGATGGTCAACGATTGGGGCGGTAGTGTCGAGAGTCCTTACTCCATCCTGCCCAACCTCGGCATCCCCGTCATGATCGTCAACGCGGCGGGCCGTACCGCGCAGTCTCCGCAGTTCTTCACGGACATGGCGGAAGGCACGAACTTCGGCCAGCTCGACATCGCCCAGGTGAAGGAAGGCGTCGATGCCATGATCGAGATGGGCTACGTGGACGCCGACCGTGTCGGCATCACGGGCTGCTCCTACGGCGGTTATTTCACGCTGCAGAGCATTCGCGCCTATCCGGACTTCTACGCGGCGGCCAACCCGCAGTGCAGCCTGGTCGATCTCCTCGAGGAGTTCACCATGGGCTACACGCCCTTCATCAGCTACTTGATGGGCAGCACGCCCTTCGCGAACGCCGCGGAGTACCTGGCCGATTCGCCCATGTTCGGCACGAAGGACGTCAAGACCCCGACCCTGATCTTCCACGGCACGGAGGACTTCCTGCCCGTGCCGTTGATGAACAACATCCACGACCAGTTGGAAGAGAACGGCACGGACGTGACCTTCCTGCGTGTCGCGGGCGAGGGACACGGCTTCGGCCGATTCCCGAACTCGCAGCCGCAGGCGGCGCAGATGCAGGTCGAGTTCTTCCGTGAGCACCTGGGCTTGGGCACCTTCGAGCCGCCGGAGCTGAGCTTCGTATTCCTGCCCGCCGTGATGAACAACCACGAGGCGGTCACGGGCGACGTCGAGCAGCCGTAGTCGACATCACGTCCATTGGGGGCCGCTTCCCGCGGCCTCCGGTGTGACGGCGGACGGCCGGTAGCACCGGAACCTTCGTCCGTCCGAGAAGCATAGAAACACGCGCATAAGACCGGGCCCCGGTCGGATCCTAGATCCGCCGGGGCCCGGCTCGTTCTGCGCGGGGGTCGCGGGGGTCGCGGGGGTCGCGACCACATTCTCGACCACGCCCACTGCAACGTCCGCGTCGACGTCCACGTCGACGTCCATGGCGACGTCCGCGTTGACGTTCATAGCGACGTCCTCGGCGACTCTGGTCGTTCCGCACG
>JAJCYU010000057.1 GCA_029262755.1 Anaerolineae bacterium | reverse complement strand
GGGGACCCTCCCGCCTGTTTACAATAGGGCGCAGTAGGCGACGGGGGCTGGGGGACCCTCCCGCCTGTTTACAATAGGGCGCAGTAGGCGACGGGGGCTGGGGGACCCTCCCGCCTGTTTACAATAGGGCGCAGTAGGCGACGGGGGCTGAGGGACCCTCCCGCCTGTTTACAAAACGCGCGCCCCCGCCAATCCGAAGATTGGCGAGGGCGCGGCCCACCGTCCCAAGACCGGCCGCCCCACGGCCGGAATCGGGGGAGCTAGTCGGAGAGTGGGATCGAACGCGCTTGGGCGTCGACGAGGAGCGCCGACTCGAGGCGCAGCGCGCTCTCGAGGTCGTCGCCGGTTGGTTGGAAGATCACGGTGAACAGCGGCACATCGCCGCCGACCGCCTCAGACGGCGCGATGCGGGTCGCGCCGAAGCGCACCAGGCCCGCCTCCGCGTCGACGTCGGCCGTGGCCACGAAGCCGCCGCCGCCGCGCCATGCCTCGCCGGCCGCGAGCGAGTCGCGGACCGGCGTGAGGCGCGCAGCGTCGTAGGCGAGGCTCACATCGGCGCCCCATAGGTCGGCCACGCTACGTGCCAGGACGTCCACCGCGAGACGGCCGTCCGGCAAGGCGTATTCGACGTAGGTCACCACCGGCGCGCTGATGCGCGCACGGCGCGGCGTGAGCGGTAGCTCTGCCACCGCAACGTCTGTTTCGCCGGCCAAGGACTGGGAGCGGGTGTTGCCCTCCCAGCCACCGCCGAGCACGTCGTCCAGCAGGCCGCCGAGCGCTGTGCCTGCCGCGTCCTGCGTCGAGCGCGACACGCCGGTGGGGCCGGCTGCTGCTGCGCCCTGCGCGCTCGCCGACACCGGTCCCTGATGCCCGAAGGTCACCGGGCCGCTGCCGCCGTAGTTCGCGCCGACCAAGACCAGGTCGAAGAGATTGACCTTGCCGTCGCCCGTGCAGTCGGCACGGAGGTCGGCCGGCGGCTCGAGGCGGTAGTTGGCCCCGACGCGCACCAGATCGAAGAGGTTGACCATCTGGTTGTCGTCGGTGTCGCCGCCTGGAAGGCTCGTGTCAGGCAGCTCCAGGGTAGCGCCGGCGGCCGCCGCGAAGGCGCCGCGCGCCTCCAGGTAGCAGCCAGCGTGGGTGGAAAGGGTGCGTTGCGCGGCCGGGGCTACACAGAAAGCGTAGTCGCCCGCGCTGTCGCTCAGCGCGACCGGCGCGCCGTCGGACAGGATCGTGACACCGGCCTGATCCGAGCGACCCTGCCTGTCCAACCGGCCTGTGTAGCAGGCCAGCTCGGCCGGCGGCGTGTCCGCGGTGCTGCAGCGGACCGTATCCGACCAGAGGGGCTCGGACTCGTCGGCCAGCGCGCCGACCCGAAGGTCGTAGGCCGTATCGGCGGCGAGGCCGGTGGCCTGCCACGTCAGCGGTGCGCCAGTTCCGGCCGGATCTGCGCTGGCCAGACTGCCAAGGCGCAACCAGGTCTGGCTGCCCGCGAGGGCGGCCTCCACGACGTGCGTGGTCTCGAAAGCCGTACCGTCGCTCCAGGCCAGGCCGATGGCCGTGCCCTGGGCGCGGCAGGTAAGGCCGCGCGGCATCGGTACGTTGGGCGGCGCGACGATGGCCGATGCGTCGGCCTCGTTGTCCGCGTCGTCCGGATCCGGATCCGTAGCGCGCACCCGAGCGGGGGCGCGCAGCGCGGTGCCGACCGGCACCTGCCCGCCGACCTGGGTGGTCAACGTGATCAACGTCGTGGCGCCCGCCGACACGGAGCCGATGTTGCAGCCCCCCGCCAGCCCGACGACACCGCAACCGGCGCTGTCCGCCACGTAGGTCAAGCCGATGGCCAGATCGTCAGCCAACGTGACACCGGATGCGTCCGAGGGTCCGGCGTTGCGTACCTGCATGACCCAGTCGATGCGGTCACCCGGCGCCGGTGTGATCGTGAGTGCTTGCTTGCCGAGCGCCAGGTTGGCGCGTCGGGCGGCCTGTGCGGCTGCGCTCGCACGGTCGTTCTCCGACCGCGGATCGCCCATCGGCCGCGCGCTGAAGCCCGCGTCCGCGCTCGCGAACAGCGAGCCCGGCTCAGCCGACTCCACCGGCTCGTCCCAGTGGCCGAGTCCAACGACCGCGAGGTTGACCAGTTGCTGGCCGGCCGCGACGCTCGATGCGATATGCGCGGTCAGGATGACCGTCGTGCTCTCGCCGGCGAACATTCCGCCGAGATCGCATACCACGTCCTGCGTGCCCGGTGCCGGCGCATCGCACATGGCATCGGCCATGATGTAGCTCAGCCCATCGGGCAGGGTGTCGGTCAGGATCACCTGCGGCGCGAAGGCCGGTCCGAGGTTCTCGACCAGGATCGTGTAGCTGATATCCAGGCCCGCGATCACCTCGGCGCTGGTGACGCGCTTCGTGACGGCCAGGTCGGCCACCGTGTCGTCCGGCACCGCGTCGACCGAAGTCGATGCCTCGGCGACGTTGTTACCGCCGTCCGGGTCCGGAGTATCGGACGAAACCGCCGCGACGTTGTCCAGGACCGTGTCCTGCTCCAACGAAGCGTCGACGCCGACCCGGATCTCGAAGGCCACCACCGCGCCGGGCGCCATGGTGCCGAGGTCGCAGGTGAGCACGCCTGGGACGTTCTCCACACAACCGTTCGGGCTTGAATCGCCCAAGTAGGTCGCGCCATCGGGCAGCGCGTCCGTAACCCGGACGTTTGTCGCTGCGGTCGTAGCGCTGCCGTTGACCACCGTGATCGTGTAGCTCATCGCGGACCCAGCGTCGATGGTTGCCGGAGCACCCTTGTCGATGCGCAGGTCGGCCGTGGGCCGGCCGCCGGCGGTGACGATGGTCGTCGCCGAGGCCTGCTCGTTGCCCGGGTTCGGGTCGCGTGTGTCCGAGCCGACCACCGCTACGTTGCGCAGCACGGTGCCCGGTGTCGCTTGCGCGTCCACCGCCACGGTCACGAAGACCGTGCGGGCACCGCCCGGCCGCAGGTTTCCGAAGTCGCACACTAAGGTGCCGACGGGACCTTCGACGCAGCGGTTGTTCGTCGAGCCGAGGAATGTGACGCCCGCCGGCAGTGTGTCGGTCACCACGATGCCCGCCGAGCCGGAAGGCCCGTCGTTGAGCACCGTGAGCCCGTAGTTGAAGGAGCTGCCCGCGGCCGCCTCGGCCGGGGCGCGCTTCTCGAGCGAGAGGTCTCCCTCCGGCATCGTGATGACGCGCGTGCTCGCGGTGTCGTCGTTGTTGCTCGGGTCCGGATCGCTCGTGGGCGAACCGGCTACCGCGCGGTTGGTCAGGAGTTGGCCCTGCAACAAGCGGCCGTCCAACTCGACCCGCACGAATACCGTCGCGACGTCTCCTGCGTCCACGTCGCCCATCGAGCAGACGATCTCGCGACCTACGGTCGGGGTGCAGGCGTCGCCCGAGCTGGCCAAATACGTCACGCTAACCGGCAAGGTGTCCGTGATCGACACATCACGAGCATCTGAGGGTCCGAGGTTGCGGACCTCGAGCTCATAAACCATGGACGTGCCGGCCTGCGCGAAGCGTGGCGCGCTCTTGTCGAGCGCGATGTCGGCAGACGTGCGCACGACCACGGTCTCCGTGTCACGGTTGTTGGTCGGGTCCGGATCTTGAAGGCCCATGGTCATCAAGCGCACGCTATTGCGTAGCGCTGTGCCCGCGGGCAGATCCGAATCGAGTCGGGTCACGATGTCGAAGGACGTCGTCGCACCGGCGGCCAAGGGGCCGACGTTGCAGTTGAGGACGCCGGGAGGCGCCTCGACGCAGGAATCCGTGTCGCTCACGTAGTCGACGCCGGCAGGCAACGTGTCCATCACCTGCACCATGCCCGCTGCCTGCGGACCTGCGTTGGTGACCACAACCGTCCACGTCAGCAGCGCTCCGGCTGTGGGCGTCGAGGTGGAAGCCGTCTTGGAGATCGATAGATCCGCCTCGGAGGTCACGATGACCGTGGCGGTGCTCTCGTTGTCTTGTGGGTTGGGATCGCTGCCGCTGCTGACCACGCGTGCCCGGTTGGACAGCGTGGTGCCGGCCTGGATCGAGTCGTCGACTTCAACCGTCACCGCGATCTGGCGCGATGCGCCCGCGGCCAGGTCGCCGATCATGCACTCGAGCAGCGGCAAGCCGGAGGCGTCACAGCCGCCGGTGTCCGCCACGTAGGTCAGGCCCGCCGGGATGGTGTCGCGCACGACGACGTCTTCGGCAACCGCGGGGCCGCCGTTGACCACCGTGATCAGGTAGACCAACTGCTGGCCCGGTCGCGGGGTGAGGTCGGACGCCGTCTTGCGGATGGTCAGGTCGGCCGCGTTGCGCACGATGACCGCGGCGCTGGCCGAGTTGTTGGACGGATCACGATCGATCGCGCCCATGGCCGTCACGCGGGCCCGGTTCACCAACTCCGTGCCGCTATCCAGGTCGTCGTCCAGCTCGACCAGCAATGCGAAGGAGCGGCTGTTGCCGGCAAGCAGTTCGCCGACGCGGCACGTGAGCGTTCCCACGGGACCCTCTGTGCAATCGTCCGTGTCGCCCACGTAGCTCACACCATCGGGCAACACGTCGATCACGACCGCGTCGGGCGCGTCGTCGGGACCGTCGTTGATTACGGTCAAGGTGTAGATCAGCTGGTCGCCCGAGCTGGCCGTAGCCTGCGAGGCGCGCTTCTGGAGACGCAGGTCGCTGAAGCGCGTGGGTAGCAGCACCTCGCGCTCGTTGACGTACACGTCGTCGGTATCGGTCGGGTCGTAGAAGATCTTGACCCGCAGCCGCTCGCCACCCGGGCAGAAGCCGTCGAAGTAGGGCAGGATGTCGTTCGGCTCGAAGGGCTGCGGTGGATCAAGCTGGTTGGGCAGCGGCAGGAACACACCGCCGATATGGTGCGGCGGCGGGATCGGCCACGTGGCGCCCGCGCTGGCGATGTCCTCGTGGGACAACGGCGGCGGGTTGGGCACGAGGTTACCGAACTGGTCGCGTTCGGGGCCGGGATCGAAGGGACCCGGCTCGTCGCGGGTACAGCCGTAGAGCGCCATGCGGCTGACGTCGCTGCGCCAGTCCAGCGTAAGCAAGTACTGCTGCCCGTCGGGCAACTGCACCTCGGTGTAATCCCAAGGCGTGACGATGACCTGATGGGTCTCCCAGCCGTCCATGTCCCGGTCTTCTTCACCACCAACCGGCGTGTCCGACTCGTTGAAGGTCTCGCGCAACTCGTTGCCGAAGCGCGGCTCGCGCGTCTCGGCCGTGATGCGCTCGATGAGCCCCTCCGCCGGCGCGAGCTCGCCTACGCAGGCGTCGTAGCGATCCATGTAGGCGAAGTCCTCCGCCTCGATGCGCTCGACGTCCACCGCGATCGTATGCTCGACGTTGAAGGGCGGCATCACGCTCATCACGTCCGGCAGGTTGTTGAGGTAGTAGCCCTGCTGGAACAAGGTGTCCTGAAGGTTGAAGAAGTTGCCCTTCGGCACCGGCGTGCGAATGGTGATGAAGCTGAAGTCCTGGTTGCAGCCCTGGAAGCCGTTTTCTGTGAATAGGGCAACCACGTTGTACTCGTGCCCGTCCACGTAGAAGCGCTTCAGGTACCAGGGGTCGCCCGGTGCGAGGTCATGGTTGCCGAAGCCGTCGTCGATCGCGGAGTGGCTGGCGCCTAGGGCGCGACCGATCGTGACCGTGACGCGCTCGGCGTCGGTGGCCACGTCCTCGAGGAAGACGAACCATCCGCCGTCCACGCCGGTGTTGGCCTCACCGGGCGAAACGATGGTCACTGAATCCTGGAAGCGGTCCACGATGGCAGCGTCGCCGATGTCCAGCGTGTAGATACCGTTGACCCGCTCCGGGCGCGCATCCGCGGCGTTGCCGCCGGTGAAGTAGAAGCGCACCTGCATGTCGGAGCCCGGTGTGACGTTCTCGAGGCTCACGAGGTGATCCAGGAACATCGCCGTGTGTCCTTCGGGCGAATCCGGATCCAAGTCGAGGGTCAAGCTTTCGACCGCGAAGACGACCATCTCGTTGCCGTTGAGCGCCGTACAATCTGCGTCCAAGGTATCGGTGATCGCATCCCCGTCGAAGTCCAGCGCGGGGCCGGAGACCACGATCTGCGGCACGCCGACCACCTCGGGGCGATTGGCCTGCCACTGGGTGTCCATGTGCTCGTTGAGCGTGGACTCGGTGTGGATCGTCGCCGCGTCGTCGAATCCGTCGAAGTTCGCATCGTAGGAGGTCAGGCCGTAGCCGAAGTGACCGCTGTCCGGGACGCCGCCGCCGCGCTCGGGCATGGGCAGCTCTTCCGCAGTCGTCGCCATCGGGAAGGCAATGCGGCTAGACCCGGGCGGCACGGCGATGGGATTATCGGTGGTGTCCATGAACAGATAGGTGAATTCCTGCATCATGGCCGGGAAGGTCAGGTCGCGATCGCAGTCATCCGCGAAGCGCACCTTGGTCACGTAGTCGGGCTGGTACCACAAACGGTGGTAGACCTTCATGCGTGCGTTCTGGCCGTTGTTCGCGATCTGCCGATACAACCCCGAAAGCGCTTCGCCGAAGTTGCGGAACTCGTCGAGGTAGGCCGGGTTGAAGGTCAGCGAATCCGTGCGCGGTGCGTCCGGATGCTGCGGGTTGAAGGGCGCGAAGGGATCGGTATAGGGCGGCACCTCGACCGGATAGCCCGCGGGATCCGAGGCATTCCAGTTGCCGGCACCGAACACGATCGACGGACGCGACCTCGCGTCAATACACTCGCGGTCGTCGTCCTCGAAGTCGATGGGGAAGCCGCTGTACAGCCGCGCGCCGTCGTTGTCCGCCTGAATCTTCTCGGCAACGTCCGGATCAAAGAGGATGCTCGCGCGCCGCACACCGCCGTACAGGCCGGGGCCGGGCGGCGAATCATCGCCGTCGAAGCCGGTCACGTCATCGATCAGATCCGGCGGGCTCGGCGGGAAGGTGTCCGGGACGCTGCCGTCCGGCATCACCCAGCGCCGCCACCGTGTCGTCGGGCTCTCGAAGCCGCTGGTAAGCAAGTAGGCATCGGGATCGAAGTAGCCGTCGTCGCCGAACTGCACGCCGTCTTCTCCGAGGCCGAAGTCGTAGTTGGGCAACACGAACTCCGTGTAGTTCCACGGGCGCGTGAAGATCTGCTCGTTGAAGAAGAAGCTGCCGGGGAGCGTCGGATCCACCGACGCACCACCGGTGTCGGTGGCTACCGCACCGAACTTCTCGCGCAGCTGGCCGACGAAGGGTGGATAGGTCGCTTCCTCGACGTAGAACCAGTGGCTCGCCAGGTAGTCGTCGTAGGGGCCCACCGTCGCGGCCGGGTTGCGACCCTCGTAGGTCAGGCCGTCACCGGCGTTGAGGACGGGCGGGATCGGACCCATCGGCCCGCCCATGTAGCGCACGAGGTCCGTGGGACGATCGTCCGCGAAGCCGTTGTCGAGCAGGTCCTCGATGTCGAGGAATCCGCGCAGATAGTTGATGTCTTCGATGCGCGTGTGCTCGTGGTTGAAGGGCGGCGGTAGCGTCAGGCCCTCGTTTTCCGCATAGGGCTGCAAGCGCACCGAATGCTGTTCGATCGTGACCGGCACCTTCGGCAGCGGCGCGCGGACCGTGATGTACTGCAGGCCGCCCGTATCGCATGTGTGGATGGCCACGATGTTGTACTCGTGCCCATCAACGTAGAAGCGCTTGAGGAACCAGGGGCCGCCCGGCGAGAGGTTCGCCTGGTTGGGCGCCGCTTCCATCGACGCGCAGGGCGCGCCGAGACCACGGCCGACCACCAACGTCGCGGTGCCCTCGTCCACATCCACGGCCTGCACGGCCACGAACCAAGGACCGGCCGGCACGCCAACGTTGCCGGAACCATTCTGAATGACCTGGAGCACGCCCGTGTCGCCGGCAAATGCCACGGCGCCGACGCCGACCGAACGCGGCTGAAGGTCGCGCGTCACGAGGTCGCCCGTGTAGGAGACCGCGAGCACGGCGGAACTGTCCGCGATGCGCTGGATCTCAACCACATGGTCGAGCAACTGCAAGCGATCACCGGCGCCCAGCGTGATGGCCTCGGTATGCAGAACAACAAGCTCGTCGCAGGAGAGCGAGACGCCATCGGGATCCAGCGCCTCGATGATGCCGTCGCCGTCGAGGTCGATTCCGACCCCGAGCTCGTCCGAGATCGTCGTCTCATCCGATACGTTCAGCAGGTCAAACTCGCCGTCGAAGTCCGCATCCAGGCTGGTGAGCCCGTAGCCGACCAACTCCTGATTCTCGAGCTCTTCACCGGCCATACCGACCGGGAAGACCATCCGCGTCCGCCCTGGCCGCCCGCAAGCAGGCCGTGGCGCGGACGTGTCCATGTCGTCTGCGTCCGGGAACCGCACCGGCACCTGATTCTCGAGCAACATATACGTCAGCTCGGTCATGATCGCCGGGTACCACTCGTCGCGGTTGCTGGGCGTCGGATTGACCGCGGCGTCCGGTCGCCCGTCGTTCTCTTCATCGGTCAGGCAGTCGTCGGCGTTCAGATCCTTGTCCAAACGCGTCGGCTCGTACCAATGCCGCAGCCAAACCTTCTCGGAACCATTCTGGCCGTCGTAGCGAATGCCGGGCGAAGGCAGTCCTGCGCTCACCTCATCCGCACCGCCGAGACCGGGCCACTCGGCCTGCACCCGCGGATCCGCCAACCGCTCGCTGATCCATGCGGGATCCCAGGTCACGAAGTCGTGCTCAGGCGCCTCGTCCGAAAGCGGACTAAAAGGCCCTTCGGGATCCGTGTAAGGCGGATCCTCGGCCAACAACCCGGTAAACGGATCGATGCCGCCTGGCGCGTTGACACCGGCCGTCGAAGGCAGGTTGCCCTCGCCGGGCCGGCACGAGCTACAGATCGCTTCGTCGCCGTAGACACGCAGGGTGGCCAGATCGGCCAATGTGCCCTGACGCTGTGCGCTGGGGGCCGCACTCGGTGCCGTACTCGGCGCCATCGCGGGCGCCGCCTGGGAGACGCCGGCAACGAAGCCGAGTGCGCCAATAATCGTGAGCCCGAAGGCCACCACGACGCGCCGTACAAGGCGCGCCGTGCCGGTTCGGGTTTCGGAAGTGGGGCTGAACGTACTGCGGTGGGCGTGTGGGTTCATCGTTTCGACTCCTCGAACGGCCGGGCTTCGTTGGGGTTTGCCCGTGCTTCGTCCCTCCAAGACGCCGATTACGAGAGCGGTGGGCCGCTCACCACGACGGAATGCCCGCCCGTGGTTCGACGTCTGCTGATTAGCCTAGGGGAAGCCCGCCCTTCTTAACGTTAGGATAACCTTAAGGTTACCGTAACCTTAAGCCGGATCAAGCTTCGCCCACTACCCGAGACGAGCCAAGCACCGCGGACGACACGCAGGACCAGGAGGCATCAAAGATTCCGGTGAACATCCCCGTTCGAAGTTATCAAGTTGTCGGCTTCCCCAATCACCCAAGAAGACCCCGTGGCCCTGGCGTCGTCAGGCAAGGCGCCCACGCTTTCGGACGCGGAGGCGGGGCAACGCCCCGTCGAGCATCCGGAAGCGTGCGCAACGCAGCATGACGACGCAAGGGCCACGGCCGTTGCCTCCCCCCAACCACATCGCCCCGTCG
>JAJCYU010000056.1 GCA_029262755.1 Anaerolineae bacterium | reverse complement strand
CGAGGTGGCGGAACTGGCAGACGCGCGCGACTCAAACTCGCGTGGGGTTAAACCCGTGTGGGTTCGAGTCCCACCCTCGGCATTCTGGGCCTTGCAGTATCGATGGCGCACCCTTGCGGTGCGCCGTTTTTCTTGTTCCCGATCCTTTGGCATGGCTTGGTGCGAGGGCTATGCTTCGCGGCGTAGTTCTGCGCTGAACACAAGCCCGAATTACACCAAGGGAACGCCGATGGCCGTCCTCGTGCTGAACGCTTCGTATGAACCGCTCAACGTGGTCTCCGTCCGCAGAGCCGTCGTCCTTTTGCTGCTCGAAAAAGCGCAGCTCGTGGAGGCTGCGGAAGCACGACTGCGTTCGGAGCATATCAGCGTCCCCCGACCGCTCGTGATTCGGCTCGTGACCTACGTTCGGGTGCCCTACGGATTGCAGATGCCATTGACGCGACGGGGTGTCCTGGCCCGAGACCATCAGACATGCCAGTACTGTGCGACGCGCCCTGGGCGAAGCACCCTTACGCTCGACCATGTCCTGCCCCGTTCCCAGGGGGGCAAACGCACGTGGGACAATCTGGTTGCCTGCTGCGGCCCGTGCAACCGGCGAAAAGGCAATCGATCGCCGGCGGAAGCCGGAATGCGGTTGGCGCGCGCACCGCGCGAACCACGTTATGTCGCGTTGGCGTGGATCGATGGCTCCGGGGCCGAGGACGTCTGGGGCAAGTATCTACGCCCCTACCAGCACTCCGGTCACCGTGCGTAGAGCGTACTGGTAGGGCTTATGGTCCTGACACTACGTGCGCACGATGCGCCATTCCTGCTCATGTTGACGAGGTCAACGTGCTGGCGATGGTTCGTCGTGGCCACTATCATCCGCTACGCGATTTAGCGCGGCGATTGCCCACCTCCTCCTCGGGAACCCGACATGCTCTTGACGGTCGATATCGGCAACAGCCAGGTGAGCATCGTATTGTTCGATGGCGAGCGACGCGTAGATGGCTGGCGGTTGCCGACCGACGCCCGTCGCACAGCGGACGAATATGGGGTGCTCGTCCGGGGCCTGCTGGACGCGGCCGGCCACGATTCCGCCGAGATTGACGGCGCTGTGATCAGCAGCGTAGTGCCGCGCCTGACCAACGTGTTTGATGTGGTCGCGCGTCGAATCTCGGGTAGCCCGCCCCTCGTCGTCCGTCCCGGCACGACCACCGGCCTTCCTGTCCGCTACGAACCACCGTCGTCCTTGGGCCCCGACCGAGTTGCGGATGCCGTCGGCGCGGTGGCGCGCTTCGGCGCCCCTGTGATCGTGGTCGATTTAGGCACCGCAACCACGTTCAACGTGGTGAACGCTGCCGGAACATTTGTCGGCGGCGCAATCGCGCCCGGTGTCGCGGTCATGGCGGAGGCCCTCGTTCGTTCCGGCGCACGCCTCCATGAGGTCGATCTAGTCTCCGGGCCCGGTGACCGCCTGCTCGGTCGGGGTACGGAAGAGGCGATCCGCCTCGGCGTTTTGCACGGTCATGCAGGACTCGTCCAGGGGATGGTGGGCCGGATGGAACGGGAGTTACAAGCGCTGCACCGCGGTTCGAACAGCAGCCCGGCATCGGCACAGTCAGCCGTGCCGGTGGTAGCGACCGGTGGATGGTCGCGCGTCATCGCGCCGCTCGTACCGCGGATCGACCATGTTGTGCCCGACCTGCTCGTGGAAGGCTTGCGAAAAATCTACGAGTTGGATCGAGATCCGGATCCAAAACGACGCGCTGCATGAGCGTAAAGGCGGATCCCTTCCTCGACGACGTGCTTCGTGGACGGCGGATCGTACTAGGAATCACGGGTTCGATTGCGGCCTACAAGGGTCTTGGCGTCGCGAGTGCCTTGGTTCAGTCCGGTGCGCTTGTAGACGGGCTGCTGACACGCGCGGCCGGCGAGCTCATTCGCCCGCTGGCGCTTCAAGCCTTGACCCATCGCCCCGTCACCCATGATCTGTGGTCGCCTACGGCGGGCATGGCCATGGACCACATCGCGCTTGCACGTGATGCCGATGCATTGCTGGTTGCCCCCGCCACAGCCGACACGCTCGCGCGACTCGCACTAGGCCGTGCGGATGACGCGCTCGCCACAACGGCCCTTGCATGCCGGGCGCCCCTCCTGCTCGCACCCGCCATGGAACCGCTGATGTGGTCCCACCCGGCCACGCAGGAGAATGTCGCGACGCTCCTGCGCCGGGGTGCAACGGTGATCGGCCCAGCCGAAGGACGTCTTGCTTCCGGCAAAGTGGGTCGGGGCCGCATGGCGCCGCCGGATGAGATCGTCAACCGACTTCGCGCGGAACTGGGAAGAAGCGGTCCCCTCGCAGGCAAACGAATCGTGATCAGCGCAGGGCCTACCCAAGAGGCCCTGGATCCCGTGCGCTTTCTGAGCAACCATTCCTCCGGACGGGTCGGCGTCGCGCTCGCAACGAAAGCGCGCGATCTCGGTGCGGAGGTCGTGCTCGTGCTGGGTCCCTCTGCCGTGGCCGCACCGCACGGCGTGGACCTGCGTCCCGTGATCACGGCGCGCCAGATGAAGGAGTCCGTGGTCCAGGCCGTGCTGGAGCAGGGGACCGATGCGTTGATCATGGCCGCTGCCGTGGCCGACTACCGTCCTGCCGCCCCGGCACCTACGAAGATCAAGAAGGCAGACACGTCATTCTCGCTAGTACTGGAACGGACGGACGACGTGCTCCTGAGCATCGATGCCGCGTTGCCAAAGGATGCTCGGCTGGTGCGGGTGGGCTTCGCTGCGGAGACGGGTGATCTCGAGTCCGCAGCACGCGGCAAGCTTGAGCGAAAGAGCCTCGACATGGTGGTCGCGAATGCCGTGCCGGCTAGCTTCGGCGATGGTTTGGTCTCGGCGCTGTTCGTAGACGCCGATGGAGCGCATATGCTGCCTTCGATGGACAAGGCCTCCCTCGCCGGCGAGATACTGCGGGACGTGTATGGCCGCATCCTGGCAAGGGACGAACAGTGAGCGAAATCGAAAGCACTATCCCCCAAGAGGACGCTACGCCCGCCCCGACGAGCGTGATCGCTTCCGCGTCCGAGCGTGCGGACGGTGCGCGACTCGCGGCCGGCGCCGACACCAACGACCCCTTCGATCCGGAGGGGAAAGGCGCCGGCGAAGGGCGTCCTACGTT
Source organism: Anaerolineae bacterium (assembly GCA_029262755.1). Taxonomy (GTDB): domain Bacteria; phylum Chloroflexota; class Anaerolineae; order Epilineales; family Epilineaceae; genus JAJCYU01. The sequence goes on along the minus strand of JAJCYU010000056.1, from coordinate 10,379 downwards.
AGCAACGCGGATCGGCGCAGCCTTGCGTACCCACCCATCGCGCTGGCAACCGGCCGCGTGGATCGCCCTCGCCGTGCTGCTCATCGCCGGCTTGCTCATGCCGCCCATTTCCTTGCTCGATCGCCTGGCGACACCGGGCTATCGCCGGGTCAACCCAACGGGTGAGACGGTCATCGTGCCGGCGGATGGCGATTCGGCGGCCGGGTCCCTCGAAATTCCCCGCTCCGCCGTGCTTCGCAGCACCCGCATCAAGCTCCGTGCTCGGGATCGTCTCCCGTTGGGCGTAGATGCCCTGCCGCGTGGCTCCGAGCGGCTTGGGGCCGCCTACGTGCTCGATATTCGTGGTCCGGTACCCGAGCGGGCCATGTTGCGTGCTGCATTGCCCGCACGCGAAGAAGATCACCCGCTGATCGATCCATTCGGCTGGGACGGTACGCGATGGCGATGGTTGGCGCCGAGCTTCACGGGGCCTGCCCGAGCACGTGTGCTGTTGCCGCTGGAAGAATGGGTGCCGGAACTCGTGGTCTTCACGCGGGCGACCGGTGGCAGGAGCGAGGTCGCAGCCGTGCTCGAACCGCCGCCCGCCAGCCTCCCTGCCGCCGCCGCGGAGCTGCCGATTCTCGAAGTACGGGTCTTCGGGCTGGCCGACGGCGAAGGCAACCTCTTGCGGCGGCCGTTTCCGCCGGCGCCGCGAAAGGCATCGATCTGGGGTGTGGTCGACAATCGAGAGTCCGGCCGGATTCGGGACGACCTCGTGACGAATCTGCTCATCGATCCCGGACACCGGCGCGCGTTCCGACAAGCTGTGGTCTCTACGGCCGCCCAAGATGGTCTGGCGGGTATCGTCCTCGACCTGTACGGCGTACCCGACGAACTGCAAGCGGCGTTCGCTGATCTCGCCGATCTGCTCGGCGGCGATCTCGAGGCCCAGGGTGTCGGACTCGTGGTCGTGGTACCGCCTCCGATCCGCGTCGACGACGGATGGGACGGCGGAGCGGTCCGCTGGCAGGCGCTTGGCGCAAGCGAGGTCGGCGTGCGTATGCGCCTGCCGGCCGACCATCCGGTGCGCATCGATGCGCTGGATGCGATGGTACGGTGGGCTCTCGGCCGCGTCGAGCGTAGGCGCTTGCAGCTGGGCGTCCCCGTGCATGGTATCGACGTCGTGGATGGCCAAGCGACGGCCATCGGGTACCACGAGGCTCTCACTCGTGTATTGGATATGGCGCGTTCCGACGCGCCAAGCCGCATCAGTCCCGGCTCAGAAACGGACATCGCCTTGCCCACGATCCTGGCGGCCGAACTTGGGCGCGATGCCGATACGGGGATGTGGCGATTCTACTGGTGGGACGGCAACCGTCGTCAGCACACCGTGTGGCTCAACGACGCCCAGGGCCTTGCGCCGGCATTCGAGATCGCGCGCCGTTTCCAGCTAGGCCGGTTAGCGTTGGACGGCGTGGCATCCGGCTTGGATCCCTTCGTATGGCGTCTCGTTCAGCGCTTTGTCGAGGATGGCGAAGTCTATGCGCCTCCTTCCAGTTACCAGCTCCAATGGCGCCTGACCGACGATCAGGGTCGTACGATTCAGGAGGCCGTGCAGCCCTTGGATGAGGGTACGTTTTCGTTTCGCGCTCCGCCGCAGAGCGGGTCGTTCCAGCTGGCGGTTGATCTTTGGACCGGCGACGGTGAGCTCGCGGCCTTAGGGCCGGCCATGGACGTCCGCATTGCGCCGCCGCCCCGACCCTCTCCCACCGCTTCACCGATCGTCTTCCAGATCATACCGACGCCGGAAGTCTATGAGACCGCGCCACCACCGATCGATGAGCGCATTACCCGAACCCCGGTACGCATCGACGCCGGCACGGTCGAGGCCGGCGCCGCCATCACATCCGCGCACGACGCCGTCTTTGATGCTGCGCGTGGTCTCCTTCGTGCGGAGCCAAGCACCGACGCAGACGTGCTGACCGACCTGCGCACGGGCGATCGGATGCAGATCTTAGAGCGCGGGCCGGACGGCTTGTGGCTGCGCGTCAGAATGCTGAACACAGGCGCCGAAGGCTGGGTCGCATTTGCATTGGTGCGCGAAGTCGAGCCGCAAGCCCCGACCGAGCGGGCTTCGGCTACTCCGACGCCGCGTGGAGATCCCACGCTTGGCCCGCCGCCAAGTCCCGCGGCGGGATCATCTCCGCGCGCACGGCCGACCCCGAGCGCGACACCGGCGCAAGCCCCATGACCCTGGCATACCAGCCCTTGCTCTGGTTCGCTGCTTCCCTCTTCGTGTATGGCGCCGCCGTCAACATCCCGTGGTCTCCCGCCGCTCGACGCAGCCTGGAACCGGGGCTGCCCTGGCTGCGTGCAACATGGCTCCTTGGTGTTCCCATCGCTGCCGTCGCTCTGCGCATCCCTGCGCCCGGCTCGATGGGCTTGCGTCCACCCGCCCCGCTGCTTGCAGGCTCGCTGGCGGCACTGTGCGCGACCCTCATCGCATACGTCGTACTACGGTTCGCGAGCCCCGGTTGGCCCCCCCCCCTTCGACGCGGCATGAAGCGCCCGACGCTGGATCTGATGCGTGCCGGCGCCAACGGGTGGGAAGCGATGCAGACGGAGGCCCATTGGGCGTTTGCCCGCGCCGCGGCCCTCTCGGCGGGATTGCCGGCTCTGGGCGAAGGCGTGTCGCGGGCGAGCCTCGGGCTTGGCCTTGGCTTGGCGGTTGCGTTGCTCGCGCTGGAGGCCGCGTCGCGGCCCGCCACGCGCGCCGCGTGGGCCACGGGCGATCGGGCCACGGCGCACGGCGCGGCCTTGATGCTGCTGAGCATGGTGGTGTTCGCGTTGTGCGGCAGCAGCATCGTGGCGTGGATCAGCCAATGGGCATTGCGTTCGGCAGGGATCTGCACTGCCAGCACTCGCTCGACCTGGCCTCTAGACGCGCAAGAGCTCCCGCCTCAAGCGGTCGCTCCACGGGAGATCGAGCCGACGATTGTGTGAGGGACACTACGTACGGCAGTGCGAACGCTGAACGACCACGTCACGTCCACGGGAACTTCCAGGCGCAAACCGAAACAAGCCAGGCTCCGCTGCATAGGACGCGCCCTTACGCTCCGGCACCCGTGATTCGGTTCTGTTGGTTGTGGCCGAGCCCTAGCGAACCAAATCCAACATGAAACTCGCGCCGTAGATATCGGCGAGCACCTTCGCGCCTGCGATCAAGGCGAACATCAATACGCCAAGCACGAGAATTCGGCGCAGATCGATGGCTACGTGGTGATAGGTCTCACCGAGCTTGTCATCGGCCAGCGCGGGAGCGACGGCCACCGGGCTTGCGCCCTTCGGCGCACGCGGTGCACGCGCAGCCGGACGTGCGGCCTGCGAACCTGGTTTGAGAGCTTGGGGCTGGGGTGCGTTCGGACGGCGTCGGGGTCGACGGCGTCGCGTCGTATTACGGGCCATGATGCCTCCTTCAGCGGCGGCCGAGTATAGGCGGGACATCCCGCAAAAGGCAAGTTCGCCGGCCCCTTCTAGCCGCGTGAAGAACCGCGCATTCGATCCGCCACGAGGCCCGTGACCCAGCCCACCTCTGCGACCCCCAGGCGTGAGGCCAAGGGGAGGTAGACAGCGACGCCGACCAGTCCGCCGATGCCGGCGCGCAATGCGAAACCGAGGGTCCCATCGGGTACGTGGTTTACGAGCACGCTGTCCATACCGGCAACGACGAGTGCCATGATCAAGGCTGCGATGAGCGCAGAGCCGGCCGTTCGCGCCACGCCCTCAAGGGCCTTCGCTCCGAGCTGCGAGCGGACAAGCCACAGCATGGTGAGCGCGTGCGCAATGTGTTTCGCGGCGTCCGCCAGCGCGAGGGACAGATAGCCGCGGTTTGAAGGCAGCGGATAAGCCCAACCTTGCGGCCCTAACGCGGTTGCCACGGCAAACCAAACAACGACGGAGCCGACGCCGACCAACGCTGGGATCCATGTATTCTGCCGCGCATAGAACGCGTAGTTGAGGGGCCAATCGATGGCCGCGAAGGGGAGTCCGATTAGGTAAGCGCTGAGGGCGAAGGAGACGGCGGCACGATCCGCCGCCCCGAAGGCGCCGGACTGAAACACAGCGCCGACAAGAGGCTCGGCCAAGACCGTCATTCCGATCGCCGCCGGGATACTTAGGCCCAGCACGGCCCGGGCGCCGCGCGATAGGGTCCGAGCGAACACTCGGTCTTCGCCGCGAGCGTGAGATCCGGCAAGTGCGGGCAGGATGGCCACCGATATCGCGACGGCGATCAAGCCGTGCGGAAACTGCGTGAGCTGCGTCGCGACGTCGAGGATGCCTCGCGTGGCCGGTCCTGCCTCCGCAGCGAGCCGCACGTCGGCCGTAGGCAGAACAACGTCGGTGATCACCAGGCCCGCGGCAATGGGTGCATAGAGCAGCAGCACGCGACGCAGCGCCGGATGATGGAGGTCTAAACGCGGACGCAAGCTCGCGCCGCGTAGTCCGGGCAAGAGGAAGAGCAGCTGCCCAATGGAGCCCACCAGGACCCCGATGGGGAGTGCGTACACGCCGAGCGAGTCGTGAAAGAAGAGGATGGCAGCGATCATCGCCGCGTTGTACGCCGCCCCTGCGCCGGCGGGGAACCGAAAGCGCTGCAGCGCAAGCAATAGCCCGGTGACGACACCCGCAAGCCCGAACACGATGATTGCCGGCGCCATCCAGCGCAGGCTGCGGGCGACGATCTCGACACCTTCCGGGCCATAGGCGGGCGTGAGCCACGCGGCCAGCATCGGCGCCGATGCATAGACGACAATTGCCACCACGCTGAGGATTGCAGCCGCTGCCGTGGCGAGAACGCTGGCCGCGCGCCACAGATCTTCCCGCCGTTCCTCCTCGGCCGCGTACTCGGAGAGCACCGGCACCAGCGCTGCGCTCAACTGGCCACCGATCAGTAAATTGTAGAGCGCGGTGGGCACCTTGCTTGCCGCGAAGAACGCGTCGGTGTCGAGTCCCAGTCCGTACAGCGACGTGATCGTGCGCATCCGAGCGAAGCCGAGCACGCGGCTGGCAATATTGCCCAGCGCAAGCACGGACGCGGCACCGAACAAGCGCGCAATCGGCGACACGGACGGAGCCGATGGCACGGGCGCTTGCGTCGGAATCGTATCGCCCTGCTCGCTCATGGTCGTTGCATCAAGGCTAGCCCGCGGTGGGCTGATTCGCGCGGATACGGCGCAAGAGCTCCGATGTCGAACGCCCCTCGATAAAGGGCAGATAGACCGTGCGTCCACCGGCCGCTTCCGCCACCGCAGCCTCGGGCGGACGGTGGGTCTCGTCGTTGTAGTCGCCACCCTTCACGTAGATGGACGGCTGCAGCGCGGCCACGACATGTTCGGCCGTCGTCTGCGGGAACCCGAAGACGAGATCGACATCGCGCAGCGCCGCCAGCAGCATCGCGCGGTCATCGAAAGGCACAAGGGGACGGTCCGCGCCCTTGAGGCGCCGCACGGACGCATCGTCATTGATGGCCACGACCAAGCGATCGCCCAAGCGGCGGGCCGCGCTCAAGTACTCCACATGCCCAGCGTGGAGCAGATCGAAGCAGCCGTTGGTCAACACCACGCGCAGGCCGCGCTCTTGCCAGAGACGGCAGCGCTGAACGGCGTTGGGCAACGCGAGCACGCGCGTGGCGCGCGACGGCTTCCGGGCGCTCATTGCTGATCGTCCCGTGCATCCGTGAAGGTCGCCAAGATCGCTGCGCCGTCCGGTGCGACGACGCCCAGGCGCCGCACCACGATGCCGGCCGCCCGGTTGGCGAGGCGCACCGCTTGCCGCAACGGCGCTCCGGCGCACAGCGCCAACGTGACGACAGCGATCACCGTGTCGCCCGCCCCGGTGACATCGTAGACTTCGCTGATATTGGCCGGCGGCAGGACCGCGTAGCCCTCGTCATCGAGCAGGCTTGTGCCCGATGCGCCCCGTCCGAGGATGACGGCGCCCGCCCGAAGTCGAGCACGCAGATCACGCGCTGCGTCTTCGTAGTCGGCGTCCGACGCCAACGGCCGCCCAAGATGCGCGGCCGCGTCACTCCGTCCAACGCGCACGAGGTCGAAGTCGTGAAATCGGTCGAGATCGCCCTGCGCATCCACCGTGAGCACAGCGCCGGCTGAGCGTGACACGCGGCGCGCTGCGTCGACGACGGCGGGCGTCGCGACGCCGGAGCGATAGTGCGATACGAGGACGGCATCCGCCTTATCGCCGAGCCGGGCGATGGCCGCGAGCAGGCCCTCCTCGGCCGAACCGGACACTGCGTCGCGACACTGATTGTCGATGCGCGCGACCTGTTGCGGCGCAGAGAGACCCTCCGCGACAATGCGGGTTTTGCGCGTCGTGGGCCGCGTCGGGTCCGTCACGCAACCAAGCGCGCGAATCCCACGTGCCTCGAGCGCCATCCGCAGCTCCTCACCCGCGTCGTCGTCCCCCATCAGGCCGACGAGCACGGGGAGGCCGCCCAGGACAGCTACGTTATGGGCGGGGTTCGCCGCGCCTCCCGGCAAGCAAAAGCGGCGCTGAAACGCCAACACAGGAACCGGTCCCTCGCGGCTCAGCCGCTCCGCTTGACCGACGAGGTACTCGTCCAGGAAGACATCGCCCACGACCACGACCTGCCGCCCCACGAACCGGTCGAGCAACGCGGAAACTGCGCGTTGTTCCTGCCACGGGTCGACCGGCGCAGCGCCCGGGCTCTCCGGCGAGGATGAGATCACGCTGTAGGCTCCAAGATCGAACGGGCGGCATCGACGACGCCCTTCGTGCCCAGCCAAGCCAGGCAATCTCGGGTAGGGCATCCCGTGCGGCTACCAAGGGTGTGGCCGACATAGAAGCATGGCCGACACGGCAGGTCCAGCGCCACCACCCGGTGAGGCGACGGCAGGGGGGCATCCGGCGGCCACCACGGTCGCCACGCGGATTCGGAACTCGGCCCGAAGATGCTCACGACCGGTGTGCCCATCGCGGCCGCCAAATGACCGACACCACCATCGTTCGCGATGACTAGACGGCAGCGGCGTAGGACGGCGGCCAACGTCGGAAGATCCGTCTTGCCGCTCCAGTTGAACAGCGGCGCCTTCGCGGCGCGTTGCACGTGTGCGGTGCCATCTGCCGGTAGGCCCACCAACGCAACCTGCATGCCCATCCGGGTCAATTCGTCCGCGACAATCGCAAAGCGCTCGGGCGCCCACCTGCGAGACGGTCCAAATGCGCCCGTGCCCGGATGCATCGCAACCAGCCCTCGGTCGTCCAACAACCGGCCATCGGGCGCAGGGGCGGCAATGATCTTCGCGGCCGCTTCTTCGGCGCGCTCGCCAGGAATGAAGGCCAATGCATGGGACGTCGTTTCGCCCAACCGGGGGCCGACCAGCGTGGTTACCACGTCCCTCATTTGCTGCGCAACATGGGCGTCGTCATAGCCTCGGTCCGGTGTGCCGTGTGTCAGGAACGCCGACCGCCAGCCCGCGAGCCCGCGGCGTTGCAGGCCGGCGCGCACCGGCGCGCCGGTGGCCAGTGCCAAGCCAGCGTGTTTCCAAGCGCCGAACGCCGTCACCAACATGTGCAAGACGATTACGGCGTCGTACTCCTCCCTGCGTAGACGTGCTCCGAGCGCCAACGGTGCGAACGGTCGTCGCAGCGCGGAGAGCGCCTCGTCCCACGGCTGCTTGTCGAAGACATGGATCGTGTCGACTAGACCGCTGTGAGCAAACGCGGCCCGTGCCGCCGGTGTGGTGAGCACATCCACCGTTCCCTGAGGCACTGCGGCACGCAGGAGCCGAAGGGCCGGGGTAGCAAGCAGGGCGTCGCCGATGTCTGCAAGCTTTACCACCAATACGCGCGCATCGGGGCGCAGTACGGGGCCAAGCCCGGCGGCCGCAAGCGCTTGGATATCCGGCGAGCCCGAGGGCACGGTCCGTACTGTGCGCGGGGGCTTGGGGCGGCTGATCATACCCGAGCCCTCCCCCTCTTTGCCGTTTCGGCGGCATCATGCAGAGCGGTCGCGACCGCTTCCGCCGTCCGGGCCCAGGTGAACGACCGTGCCCGAACCAACCCAGCTGCGATGAGTTGGGAGCGAAGCTCGCACTCTTCGAGAATGCGCATAATCTGCGATGACATTTCACTTATGTCAAGCGGGTCGAAGAGAAGGCCGGCGCCCTTCACAACTTCCGGGAGGCTGGAGCGATTGCTGCATGCGACGGGTGCTCCGCAAGCCATGGCCTCCAGGGCCGGCAAGCCGAAACCCTCATGCAGGCTCGGCACGACGACCGCCGCCGCGGCTCCGTACAATCCGGGAAGATTTCTTTCCTCCACGTAGCCGGGAAGCAGCAGCCGATCCGCCACCCCAAGCGAGCGCGCATGGGCCGGCAGATCTTCCGAACCCCAACCGCTGCCGCCCGCCAGCACGAGATGCAGGCGCGGCGATGACTCCTGCATGCGCGCGAACGATTCGATGAGACGCAGTAGGTTCTTGCGCGGCTGCAGGGTGCCGACGTGGAGCAAGAATGGCGCATCGGCGTCGAGGCCGATGCGTGCGCGGGCACTCTCCTTCTCCGCCGCGCTGGGTGGGCGGAGGTCGGGACCGACGCCCAGAGGCGCGTGTACGATGCGCGCTGGATCGACGTCGTATAGGAGCCTGAGATCTTCGGCGGTTGCGTGGGAGTCCACCACAATCCGCGTGGCTCGCGCGGCATGATGGCGCGCTCCCCACTCCAGGTAGCGGCGCTGCGATGCAGTGTGGGCTGCCGGCCAGTGGCGATGCCCTAGATCGTGGATCGTCACAACGACGGGGCCACGCGTGAAGCGTGGCGAGACGTGAGCGGGGACGAAGGCAACGTCGGAATCGTCGAGCGCCAACGCTGCGGCGAAGCGCGTGTGGGTCCACAGCCGAGGGGCCCGCAGAACCCGAAACGGGAGGCCGGGCGGAAGAGGGCGCGTGGCGGGACGGCGCAGATAGAGCCGCAGGTCCAAGTCGCTGCGTTCCGCCAGCGCGTGGATCAGCGATGCGGCGTAGCGCTCCGTCCCGGTCTGCGCGCCGTCGAAGCCGCGGCTGGCGTCCACGGCGACCTTCAGGGGCTGCGTTGCGCGCTTGATCACCGGTCTCGGACCGCATCTGGGCGTTGCGGCCCGCACCCGGCCGGTGAGGGAGTCCATGAGAGAGGCCTTCGAGACGTCACCGTCGCGCCGTCCGAAGTACCGGCGCCCCCCACGTTCTCTGCAAGCACGAGCCGGTCATGGCCTGCAAGATCGCGCTCCAGCCTCACGGCGTTGGTACCAAAAACCGACCGCGTCATGGCCAGGACCGCGAGTCCTTGATGCCACCCGATCTCGAGTCCGACATCCGCGCCCGCCGCCATGTGTTGCGGTAGCCGGCTTAGCAGTCTACGGATCTGCGCCAGGCCGTCTTCATCGGCAAACAAGGCGTCGAGGGGCTCGTGACGCATCACCCCGGGATCGACCTGGCTCGCCTCCGCAAGCCCAACGTAGGGCAGGTTCGCAACCACGATGTCGAAGGGTTCGGCTGTGGACGGCACGAGATCCGCGTGCACCACCTGTACCCGCGCTGCGACATCACATGATCGCGCGTTGCTCCGAGCCCGCTGTATCGCGGCCTCCGCAATATCCGTCGCGACGACCGACGCGTACGGAACCGAATGCGCGATGGCGACCGCCAACGCACCGCTGCCTGTCCCGACATCCAGCACGCGAAGCGGACGTGCTTCGCCGCGTAGACGGCAACGCGCGATGGCCCACTGCGCAAGGGCCTCCGTCTCCGGTCGCGGCACGAGGACGCCGGGCCCAACCGAAAGGGTGACGTCGAGGAAGGGTACGGTGCCGACGATATAGGCTACGGACTCGCCATCGGCGCGGCGGCGCAATACGACCGCGAACGAGCGTTGCGCATCGCTGGACACAGGCTCGCGCAGGCAGGCAAGCAACTCGGCGCGCGACACGCAGAGCACGTCTGCGAGTAGGAATTCGGCATCCAGACGCGGGCTGTCGGTCGCGTACCGCGCACCTTCGGCGCCGAGCCATTGCTCTGCCGAGCGGAGCAAGCCATCGACCGTGACGGGAGGCGCCACGGTCAATCCACGCTCACCGCCTCCAAGCGGCGTGCCCGATCCTCCGCCTGGAGGGCTTCGATGAATTCTTCGAGCTCACCCGCCAGAATCTCGTGGAGCCGGTGCGAGGTGAACTTGATGCGATGATCCGTCACGCGGCTCTGCGGGAAGTTGTAGGTTCGGATTTTCTCCGATCGTTCTCCTGTTCCGACCATGCTGCGCCGCGCGTCACCCACTTCCTGCATCTGGCGCTCTCGTTCCAGCTGGTACAAGCGAGCGCTCAGCACTTGG
>JAJCYU010000055.1 GCA_029262755.1 Anaerolineae bacterium | reverse complement strand
GGGGTCGAGCTATCCGAGCCTTCTTCGCTGGCCGAGAAGTCGATCCGCACCGTGGCCGTCTCCGGGCTGGCGTTCATGACCTGAATGCCGGTCGTGAGACGCACGTGGTTGCGCCGGAACAGCGGTAGCGCGACCCGCAACGCCGCGGCCGAAGCCGGCGCCGCCGCGTTGGCCGACAACAGCGATCGACCGTTGGTCTCGTCGAGAACAACCGCGACGATGCGCTGCGTCTCGTCCGCCGTTTCGAGCACCGCCGTGCCGAAGCAGTCAGCCGGCAGGTCGTGATCGCCACCCTGTCGCTGGCTGAAGATGTGGCGGGCCCCCGCGGTGACCGTCACCGCCTGGTGGGTGAATGTGCCGGCCTGGCACGCAGCCGATGCGGCCGGATTTTGCGAGCCGAAATAGCGCAGGGTCACCCACGCCGGCTCGGTGCCGGGGTTCACAACGACGACCCGCGTGTCGATGCGGTCGCTCGGGCCGACACCACGCTGCCCGGAGCGGAACAGCGGAACGAGGAGCCGATCCGAAGCCGACGAGGCCGGGATGGCCTCGAAGCCGTGCGCCGGCTGGATGAAGCCCGGGCGCTCCCGGCCGAGGACATAGCTCTGACCCACGATCGATGCATCGGTGCCGCGAATGCGGATCCAGCCATCGAAGGGATCGAGGCCTAGGAACTCGGATTCCGTCTCCAAGCGAACGCGGGTGGACGCACCCGGCGCGAAGGCGTAGGGGCCGCTCACGCCGACCAGCGTCGGCGAAATGCCACCCGTCCAAGCCGTGAGCTCAACGCTGTTGTTCGCGGTCTCGCCGACGTTCATGAGGGACACGATCGAGCTGAGCCCCTGCTCACGCCGCACGGCGTAGGGCACGATCAGGTCGTCGCCCGCCTCCGGATTGGAGTAGATGGCCGCCGCGCCGGTGTCGAACCAGTCCGTACGGACGATCGCGCCGATCGCACGCGCCGAGCGAACGAGCACGCCGTAGATGGCCGGCGGGAGCGAATCGGAGAATCGGTGCGTCGGCAGGTAGATGTTCGGTGCACCGCCGGGTTCGGCGACGCGCTCCAACTTCAGCGCCAACGAGCCGTCCGGGTTGAGAATGTCGGCCTCGTAGGGCGCCTGCTCTACTGCGTCCAGGTTTTGCACCTGGATGCCGGTGCCTACATTGGCCTCGTCGAGATCGTAGCCGGCCGAGCCGAAGGGCAGGCCGAGCGCCATCGGCGTCGGGGTCATGGTGGGCGTCGGTGTCGTGGTGATCACGGGCGTCGCCGTGACCGTCATGGTCGCGGTCGGGGTGATGGTGGCTGTGGGCGTGATCGTGATCTCCGGCGTTGCCGTGATCGTGGCAGTCGCGGTCGGCGTGATCGTCGCCGTGGGTGTGATCGTAATCTCGGGCGTCGCGGTCACCGTGGACGTTGCCGTCGGCGTAACCGTGGACGTCGGCATGACGGTGGACGTCGGCGTGACCGTCATGGTCGCGGTCGCGGTGGGCGATACCGTGGCGGTCGGCGATACCGTCGAGGTCGGCATGACGGTCGGGGTCACGGTCATCGTGGCCGTGGCCGTGGCGGTCGCGGTGATCGTCGCGGTCGGGGTGGTCGTCGTGAGCGGCGCTGCGGCGCGCAGCTCGCCGGCCGCGCCGGCGGCGGTTGCCACGCGAGCGGCGTCGTCGCCGGGCAACGCGACCAGGCGCAGGGCCAAAAGCGGGAGCGCCAACAGCATGAGCGCCAAGAGCCATGCTCCGCCTCGAGCGCGAAGAGAGTGCAGGATCGACAAGCTGCCAATCGGGAAACGCAAATTCATGTGAAAGCCTCCAATGCGCCTACGACGCGAGGACCCGGTCAACGGGCCTCGACAGCGTCGGCGCCTAAACGCGCGATAAGTTCGCGCAAGATGTCGGTGGTGGTGATGATGCCGACAACCTGCCCATCGTCGACGACGGGCAGGGTGCTGATCTGCTGTTCGAGCATGATTCGAGCGGCTCGCAGGAGCGTGTCCGGTGAGCCGATCTTGTAGACGTAGCCGGTCATGACATCGCGAACCCGTTGCGAATCACCATCGGCTGCGGAGAGAGCGGCACGCGCCTGGGTGCGCGAGACCATGCCCACGAGCCGCCCTGCGCGGTTGATCACCGGCAGACAGGTCAGCTCGTGCTCGATCATGGCCGCCAACGTGAGATCGAGCCCGATGTCGGGGTCGGTCGATACCACGTCGCGGGTCATGATGGCGGCCACGGTGGGCAGGTCCGTGCGCATCGGAAGAAGATCGGAAGGCAGAGTTTGCGAAGACACGGAGATCTTGATCCCTCCAAACATACCGGCCGCGAATAGGACCATGACCGAACGTCGGCCCCTGGATGCGGTGGGCGAGCGCTCGGTCGTGGGGGTCACTGCATCCTTCAGGCTGACGGAAGCGGGTCGCAGGCGCGTCGCGTTGCTGTATCAAGCGCCGCACCAACGCGTACGGAACGTCGCAATCTTGCGACGGCCCATGTTCCCGGTTCTTGATTGTCCAACCGGGTCTCAGCGACCGCTGTTGCCCAACCACGGCAGAAATGCGCCCACCGCGAAGCCCTCGGGGGTCGCCGTGGCCGGTGGCCGCGGGGTATGGGTCGGCGGTGGGCCGAGCGGCGTCGGCGTCGGGTCGTCGCGGTAGCGGAAGGGCAGCGAGAGCATGGACGAGCCCGCTTCGGGGTCGATGCTGGTGGCCGTCACCAAGCCGTGCGTGAAGCCGTTGGGCTTCTCAAAGCGGAAGATGCCCGTGTTGCTGACCTGCATTCCGCCTTCGAAGACGAGCGCTTCGCCGTTGGGATCGCTGAAGAACTCGATGAAGCACAGCGAGCAGGCGCGACCGGTGATGATTCTTCCATCGCCCGTGGAGAACGTCGGGGGTGAAATGTCGCCGTTGCTCCCGCGATCGATGATGATCGCCTTGTCGTTGCCGCCGTGGGCGAAGATGCTGTTGCCGCGCAGGACGTTCTGCAACGACTGCCCGCCGCTGATGCGCACGCCCCCTTCCTCGTTGTGCGAGATCGTGTTCGATACGATCGCGGTGCGCTTGACGAGGTTGTTGATCCGCACGCCGAAGCCGCCGTTCGGCGCCTCGGCGCTGCCGATGCGGTTGCCCTCGATATGGGTCAGAAACGTAAAGTCGTCGATGAGGACGCCGTGACGGGCGTTGCCCACGATGTCGTTGTCGATGATGCGCGTCTCCGGCGATTCATCCTCGACCCAGACGCCGATGAAGTTGGCGCAATTCGCTTCGGGCACGTCACCGATCTGGTTGCCCGTGATGAGGTTGCCGCGCCCTTCGCCGCTCGTGACGCGCACCCCGTCCGACGCATTGCACAGCCGGTTGCCCTCGCCGGGCGCCGTACCGCCGATCGTGTTGCCGCTCGCCCCGATCGTGAGATCGACGCAGCTGCCCTCGACCGGCGCCGCGACCATACCGCCCGCTCCGTCGCTTCGCACGCCGCACCAACTGCCGATGAGCCGGTTGTCCGAGGTCTCGTCGTCACGGAAGTGATAGCCGGAGCCCCCCAGGACATCGTAGACCGCCAGGCCCTCGATGAGGCCGTTCGCGCTGTCCAGGCGTAGCGTCAGCGCCGCCACCTGCACGGCGCCGGTGAGGTCGAAGCCACGTAGCGTGAAGTTCAGCGCCTCGACCGCGAGCACCCACTCTTGCTGCTCGACCAACCCCGCATCGAGCACGACCCTGTTGTCGGCCGGTCCGCTCCAGCCCGGAATGTCCGCCGCGAAGTCGACCACCGTGCCCCCGCGTTGGCTGCTGGTGACCACATGCGAGAACTCCAGCCCCACCGGAAAGCGCCACTTGCCGAGGGCGGCGTCATGGTTCGGATCATCCTCGCCCAAGCAAGGCTCGTCTTCCTCCGCCTGCTCGCACCACCGGGCGCGTACGACGCCGTCGCTACGGCTCGCGCGTTCCAACGCGGCGCGCAACGGGCACGGCGAAACGACGCCCTCGTCGGAGGTCGTGCAGTGCTCCGGCGTGATCTCCTCGTCCACCGTCGTGTTGACGAAGAAGGTCGGCGGCTCAGGCTGCGCGCGTGCCGTACGCGACCGGTCGATTCCCGGCAGCCCTCCGCCGAAGAACGCGAGCGCGCCGAACGCGGCGATCGCAACGGACAGTGCGAGCGCAACGGGCAGCGCGAGCGCGAAGGATGCTGCGGTGGGGTGGCGCAGGAACATCGGGTCACTCCGGGAGAGGCGCGGGCCGACGCGATTGGGATCGCCGCGGCGAAGGCGGAAGGCGAAACGCTATCACCCAGCCCGTGGGCCGACAACCGTGGGTCGATGGCGGGCCGGGCGAGTCACGCGGCAGTACGGCGCCGTCAACCTGACTTGCGCGCCACGAATAGCCCTTCGCTCAACGTGAATACGAGGCCACCTTCCTCCGTGCGCGGCTGCAGGAATTCCGCGGCGCTCCCCGGCGGTGCGTCGAGCATGGCGCGCAGTCGGGCCGTGGTCTCTGCATCGAGCCCCTGCCGCGCGACCCACGAGTCGAAGCGAATGTCCTTGGGTCGCGCCTCGTCCGCGCATACGGCCAGACCCTGCGCGGCGAAGTGCGCCCGCCACTGCGCGGCCGACAAGCATGCGACATGGCCCGGGTCGCGCAGTCGCTCGAAGTCGTTCACGAATTGCGCCGCCACGGAGTCCTCCTGCACGAGGTTGTCGACGACCGCGAGCAGTCCGCCGGCCTTGAGCACGCGGGCCGACTCCGCGACAAAAGCGCCGACGTCGGGAAAGTGATGCGGTGCGATGCGGCAGCTCACCAGGTCGAAGGACCCGTCCGGAAACGGCAGGTCCGATGCATCGGCCGGGCTGAATCGGACGTTGCTCAGCCCGCGCTCCAACGCGATCTCGCGCCCGACCTGCAGCATCTGGGGCGTGATGTCCGTGGCGATCACTTCGGCAACATGCGGCGCGAACGCCAATGCCGTATGCCCCGCGCCGGTTGCAATGTCGAGCACCCGCCACGCAGGCTCGGGACGCGTCAGATCGAGCAGCCGTTCCAGGCTGGCGCCCTTCGCGTGGACCGTGCTCGTCGCGTAATCCGCCGCGTGGGCACCGAAGCGCTCCCGTACGACGTCACGATTGTCCGCGGTCGTCGCGCCCGGGGGGCCATCGGCTCTGTTCGAGTCCGTGTTTGGCGTCTCGGGGTTGGGGCTCATTGCGCATCTCTCCTTCGCGTGTGTTCTTCGTTCCGTGCTTGCGCTTCAGCGCCCTAGATGCGCAACACGGACCGCAGCCGCTCGACGGGCAGCTGGTAGGCGCGGTTCACACGGTGCTCGTGGAAGCCGAGGGCCGAGTTGATCGCGATCATCGGGGCGTTGGATCTCGCGTTGTCGGTGTCGATGAAGCGCGCCTCTGGCAGGCGATCCAGCACGCGCAGGAGCATGTCCAGCTTCAGCAGCGTGCCGATGCCCTGCCCCTGTGCTTCGGCTAGCACGCCCGTGTCCCATTGGCTGACGCGGCGCGCGTCGGCCCGAACGAAGTTGACGGAGGTGAGCCCCACGACGCGCCCGCCCGGCTCGCAGCACACCGTCGTCCAGAGTGCTTGGCCCACCGCGTCCAGACGCGCGTTCAGCGAATGCCACTTCTCCGGAGGAAAGCGCTCTCGCTCCATCTGCAGGTCCTCCATCGGCATCAGGTTGACGATCTCTTCGTACGTGGCGCAGAAATCGGCCAGATCGAAGCCGGTCTCGGGATTTGGAATCTCCGCGTCCTCGAAGAAATGCATCCGGTAGCGATCGCCGAGCCCTTCCTCGCGGCGCTTCCGTTCACGCTCCAACGCGGCGCGGTCCAGCCCAGCCAACTCGAGGCGCGCCTTGCGGCCGGTAATGCCGATCGGGATGGACCACTCGCCCTCCATCCGATCGGCAAGCCGTCGACCGATCTCCGACGAGATCAACGTATCGATGCCGACTTGCTCGGGAGCCGCCTCGAGATCCGCCTGGACGACGTGCAGCGCCCGGGCCGCCAGCGCGCGCCCGATTCCCCGGCCACGCTGGTCTGGTACGACGTAGACGTAGAGCCACACCAGGTCCGGGTTCGCGCTAACGTCGACCTCCGTGGTCGCGTACCCGACACCGCGACCCCCACGCGTGGCCACGTGCCAGCGCGCCCACGTTCCCGCGGGCGGCGGCGTCCGGACGTCGGCCACCAGGGCCGCGCGCGGTCGAGGTGGGTCGTCGGAACGTAGCTCCATGCGAACGGCTTCGAAGAGAGCGAGCAGGGCCTCGAGCGTCTCTTCCGGCATCGCGCCGTGGGCGTGGTCGTGCAGCCGAATATCGGCGGGAACGGTAGTCATCACAAGCTCCGAGGTCGCTGGGTGTCGCGTGTTGTGTGGGAGGCTGGGAGCCTCCGCGGGCGATTATAGATCGCCGCCGGAGTTACGCCTTCGCGCTCAGATCCCGGCCGATGGCTAGCGCGCGATCGCGATCGATTGCGGGGAGCGTGGCTTCGATCTGTGCGCGCTGCGTTTCCAGCCAAGGCGGGAGGCAAAGCCGCTCGCCCAGGGCATGAGGCGATTCGTCCACGGCGAAGCCTGGGCCGTCCGTGGCCAGCTCGAGCAGGACGCCACCCGGTTCACGAAAGTAGATCGAGCGAAAGTACTGCCTGTCCTTGATCTCGGTGACGAACACACGTTGTGCGCTGATGTGCGCCCGCCAGGCCTCCTGCGCGGTCTCGTCCGGCACGCGCAAGGCCACGTGTTGCACGCTGCCCGCGGCGACGCGGCCCGGCCGCGTGGTGGCGCGCCCCGCGATCTCCACCCAGGAGCCGGCCGGTGACCCCGCGCCGCGCACGGGCGGCCGAAGGCGCACTCTCGACTCGGGATCGCGAGCGGTCGGAGCGGTCGAAGAGCGGGCGTGCGCCGAGCCTTGGATTGTGGTCGGAACGGGCTCCATCGCAGAACCCTGCGCCTCACGCCAACCCAAGACATCGCCCAACAGCCACGTGGCCCCGTCGGTGTCGGCGACGTCCTCCAAGAGACGCACGCCGGCGATGCCGCGTATCGCGTGGCGCAGCGGAACGGGGCCGTCCGGCCAAGGAATCGCGGCTCCGGCCATCCGGTCATCGCTTCTCGCCGAGCCATCGAGCGCAATGCGCATACCCGCCGGATCGCGCACCGCGACCCGCTCGCCGCCCTCCTCGGTCGTGCTCCGATCCGCGGCAACGCCTGCGCGCTCGAAGCGGGCAGCCCACCAATCAAGAGAGGGCGCGGGAATCGCCAGGACCGTCTCGGTTACTATGCCCGTCCCCTCGACTCCCCGCGCGGCCTGCGGATAGGGAAAGAAGGTGAGCACGCTGCCCGGCGAGCCCCACACATCGGCATAGTAGAGGTGCCACGTGGAGGGATCGTCGAAGTTCACCGTGCGCTTGACGAGGCGAAGCCCAAGCACGCCGGCGTAGAAATCGAGGTTGTCCTGGGGATCTTTGGCGATTCCCGTCACGTGGTGGATGCCCGAAGGCGGCGCGGGAGCGGGTTGCTCGGGGCCCTCGTTGGGCGCAGGCTTATCCGGCACGAGATCCTCGCAGTGGGAGGCGGGGTGGCGCATGGATTCTTGGACGGGCGCGGACGGTCCGATTGGCCCCGACTTGCGCGCTACGTGGCGAGAAGAGAGGCTGATCGTGGCGCCAAAGGATGGACCGCGACGCGATGGTCCGCGACGGTGCGTGCGCGTGTTGAGGGCAGCAGCGTAGCACGTCGAGTCGCGAGTGTGCCGGGCGCAACACGGCCCCGGCGGTTCGTGCGGCGATCTCGTGGGCCGCGGCCGTCGATCGGACACTGGCGAACGGAGCACATCCGGGAGCGGGAGATCGTGTGTAGTTGGGAGGGCAGCGTAGTACCACCAGCTGCGCGCGCCGCGGCAACGGCCGCCGCTGCCGCGCAACCGTGACGGCACGCCGAACGACTTTCGGCCGGATCGTCGCGGCGCTGGTTCTGTCGGCTGCGCTCTTGACGCCGGCGCCGCCGGTTTCAAGAGGCATAGCCCCAAGCAACGCTTCCGGCAGCGGAATCGTGGCGCCCGGCAGCGCAACGGCCGCCACGATGCGCGACGGACTCGCCGCCCCTGCCGCGCTCGCCGATGAAGAGCTCGGACCGCGCCACGAAGCCGTCGACCAAGTAGGCGGCGTCACGCGCGTGATCGCCGTTGCGGGCGCGATCGCGTGGATCGGTCTCGGACCGCGCATCGCGGCGCTCGACGTCTCCGACGAGGCAAACCCACGCATTGTCGGGCGGGGTCCATCCTTGGACGCCGTCGTGGTCGATCTTGCGCTCGATCGGGGGCTCTTGGTTGCAGCGACAGGAGGTCCGACGTTGCACGTGCTCGACGTGTCCGACGTCGGCGCACCGCAACGGATCGGTGGCATCGTGCTCGACGGTCTGGTGGACGACGTCGTGATGGGCGAGGGCTTCGCCTATGTACGGGTCGTGCCGGTGGACTTCGACGACCGCGACCGGAGCGGGCGCGTCGCCGTGGTCGACCTCGCGGACCCGTCCGCGCCTGCGCTCGTGACGTCCGATCTCCTCGGGGAGGACGGCGCGCGGGTCGTGGACATCGCGCGCTCGCGCTCGGCGCTGGCTGTATCGACCGTCCCTGATCTCGCGAACCCGGTCTCGCCCACGCTGCGAATCCTGTCACTCGACGACCCGCGAGCGCCGCGGCACGTCGCCTCCCTGAAGCACGGCGCCTGGCTGCGGCTCGGTACCGGCGCTTGGAGCGCCGGCGGTCCTGTCTCGGGCGCTGGACCGGCCGGTTCGCCCTTCGTGTTGGGCATCGGCGACGGCCATGCCGTTGTCGATCTCAGGGATCCGGCGCGGCCGCAGATGGTCGAGACCGGACCCGCGGTGGGCAGCCGTTGGCCCCACGCGCGCATCACGGCGGATGCGCGCGGGGCTGTCTTCGTGCTCGAGCCGGGTGCCTTCGGCGGCATGCGTATCGGCCGGCCTCCGGACGCCGCGACGGGCGGCGGCGTCGCGTCGGATCTGTTCCTGCCCGATGCCATGGCGGGCGGCTTTGCAGCGCTCGGGACTCGTCTACTCGTGTCCGGCATCGGCGGGCGGCTACGGGTCGTCGACGCGCTGCGGACGAGCGAGGAGACGATCGGCCTGCTCGACGGGCCGGGCAGCGTGACCGACGTTGCCGTCGACACCGCGGAAGACGGGCCCGTCCGCCTCTTCGCTACGTCCACGCAGGGCGGCTTGAGCGTGCTGGATCCGGCCCGCGAGTTCGGTCCTTCACAACCCGGTTCCTCGCCGACCGGCCCAGCGCTTCTGGGCCACGTCTTCGACACGAGCTATCGCTGCGACCTTCGCGTCACGGCGCTCGTAGCCGTCGCCGGCAACTGCGGCGAAAGCGACGTCCTGACATCGGACTACGATCTGTTCGACGTCACGGACCCGGCGGCGCCGCGTCTCGCCCGCCGGCTCAAGCAATTCAGCATGGGCCACGCGATCGGTCTTGCCGGTCGGTGGCTGGTGACCACGGACCGGATCGGGGTGGATCGCGAAGAGTGGGTGGTCCAGGACGTAGAGAACCCGGATGCGCCGGTTGAGCTCGTACGGTACGCGGCGGACGGCGAACTCTACGACGTTGCGCTCGATGGCGATGCGCCGGCGCGGCTGCTCTTCGCGCGCTACGACGGCGCCGCCGGATTACAGGAGCGCCCCCTGCCCGTCGAGCTCGAGCTCTTCGATCTCGCGGACCCGACGGCGCCGCGGCGGCTCGCGGTACAGCGCGTCAGCGACACGGGCGGCTACGCGCTCGGCCACCCCCTCGTGGATCTCGCGGGCCGCTACGCGGCGTTGTCGCTACCGATCGGCGTCGGTCGCAACGATGTGCGATTCCGCATCCGGATCGTGGACCTGGAGGACGAGGCTGCGCCCCGCGTTCGGGGCATGCTCGACATGCCCGGCGTACCGTCCGGTCTGTGGTTCGCGCATGGTCATCTGCTCGTAGACGTAGCCTGCCAGCGGGTCACGGACCGCTGCGGCATTCTGCTGATCGATATCGATGATCCGGACGCGCCCCGCGTCATCGGCCATCTGCCTGCGCGCGAAGGCGTGACCCGCGACGGTGTCGCGGTGGATGCGAAGGGCCGCGTCTTCGTCGCGGACGGCGCGGGCGGGATTGACGTCTACCGGCCGTTCGGCGAGGAGCCGGATCGCGCGGGGACCGCAAGTCCGACGCCGGGTGCGACACCGACCGTGGGCGCGACGAGGCGGGCGACGGCGACCGAGGGCGCGACGCCGATGGTCACGCCGGGTCCGACCGCCACACCAGGACCGACGACCGACGCGACGCCGACGCTGGTTTCGACGCCAACGATGCGGGCCACGCCGACGTCGATTGCGACCTTGCCCGCTACAGCGACGCCGCAGGTGCCCGCAACGCCCGCTGCTTCCGCGAGTCCGACCGCGCTGGAGGAGCGCGCCTGGCTCCCTTGGACGAGCGCGCCGTGAGCGGCGCGGACGCTCAGCGAAGGTGAGGCGGCGATCGTGGTAGGCGCACCATGGTCTGGGCGCCGACTCCTTGCCGCGGGTATCCGCGTGCCGTGGGCGCGTTTGAGCACGCGAGTTTGGACCGCCCATCCCCCAGGCTCTTTCGCAACGTCGTAGCCAACGCAGTAGCGATCGCGGTTGCATTCGGAGTCGCGCTGATGTCCCCGTCGCGGTCGCCGTGAGGGAGGCGGGTGGCTGCTCGAATTGCGATCGCCGAGCCAAGCGCACTCGCATTTGGCAAGAGCATGGCGACCGAAGGGCTATGCGGCCGAACCGTAGCTGACGGGCGCCTTCGCGCATGAACACGCGATTGCCGAGGCAAGAGGAGCCGTGGACCTCAAGACGGCCCTGCAGCCCGACGCCACAGATACCACCGTCACTCAGGGAATCGAGGAAGACCATGACCAGCCCGGACCACCCGATCTCCTCCAACAAGCCGCTCACGTCCGTAGCTGCGCGACGTCCGAAGAGTCCACGCGCAGCCGGCTCCGGCCATCACGCGACGCGGGCCATCCTCCTCGCGTGCATGCTCGGCGCCCTGCTCGCCCACGTGCCGCCTGGCGGAGCGCGGGGCGCGGTCGGATCGATGGGCCGAGCCTATCGGGCGGCCGGTCAGGTGGCGGGTGCAGCACAGGTGATCGTGCCGCAAGGAGACTTCGCCTGGGTCGGGTTGGGGCCTCGAGTCGGCGTGATCGACGTCAGCAACGTGGAAGATCCGCGCCTGCTCGGACTCAGCCCCGTCCTGCCGGGCGTCGTGTCCGATCTCGCGATCCAGGGCGAGCGCGGCGTGCTCGTCACCGCAGCGGGCAGCGTGCACGTGCTCGACCTGAGCGATCGAAGTACGCCGCGCATCCTTCAGGAGGTCACGCTGCCCGGACCAGCGACGGACGTCGTGCTGCACGCCGGTCATGCCTACGTGCGCTACTTGCTCGGACCCGAGGAGCCGCCCGTGCCGCCGCCGGCCGCGGTGGCCGTCGTCGCGCCTTTCGAAGCCGGCGGACCCGGTCTGCTCGACACCAACCTGTTGCCGCCGGGCCAAAACGCCTACGACCTGGCCGTCGCGGCCGGCGCTCTCGCGATCAGCGTGACGCGCGAGCGTCACGCGGAAGTTCCGCTGCGCGACGCGGCACTGCGCGTGTATGGGCTCGAGGATCCTGCCACACCGCGATTCCTGGTGGAACGCAAACATCGAGCGTGGATGCGGCTTGCCAGCGGCTCGGATCGGCGCGGAGACGACGGCGCGGTATCGAGCGCGGGGTCGGCGACCTCACGCTTGCTGCATGGGGTGGGCGATACGTATATGGTGCTGGATCTGTCTCGACCCGACGCGCCCGAGCTTGTCGCGGACGGAGCGACGGCCCTCGGCTTATCGGCCCACCAACTGCGCGACCTACGCACGGCGGTCACCATGCAGGGCTCGCTCTATGTGACCCAGCGCGGCGGCGGTATCGGGCGGGTTAGCCCGTCCCCGGTTCCGGCCGGTACGCCGCCGATCTCGATGGATACCGCGCTTCCCGGTGTGTTCGCCGGTGGCTTCGCCGCGTTGGGCCGGCGTCTGATCGTCTCGTTCCAAGACGGTCGGATCGGGACCATCGTTCCAACCCAGCCCGAAGCGCTCGTGGGTGTGGTCGAGCGACCGGGTTCCGTCACGGGCGTCGCGCTCATGGGCGCCGACGAACGGTGGCTCGTTGGCGGCGGAACGTCGGGACGTGCCGTCTTCGACCGAACGGGAGACGCTTGGTCGCCCACGGTCGCATTCACGCACCACGATAGCCGTTGTCGAGAGGGACTTCGCGCCGACGGCAAAACGCTGGTCGAGCGCTATTGCGGAGACGGCGCGGAGTACGCGGCCCAAACTCTCGATTCGCTTCTCCGCCCAGAAGCGCGAGCGCCGATCGCATACGTGGGGTCGCGCCGGAAGCGACCTCCTGGCGGCTACGATGTGGCGGATGAACGCCTGGCACTCTTAGATCTGGCGATCCCCAACTCGCCGCGCGATCCGGACAAGCAATGGCTCCGGCTGTACGACCTGGTCGATCCCGACAACCCGGTGCCGCTATCCGAGGTGGAGCTCGAAGGGGAAGCGATCGACGTCGCGCTCGAAGGCGAGTTGGCCGTCGCCGTGCGATACCATGGGATCCCCCTCGTGTTCTTCAACGAGGCGGTGAACATGGCTCTCGACGTGGTCGACACGAGCCGTCCGGAGGAGCTGAGGCAGATCGGGCGGATACAGGAGTTGGGCGGCGAGCCCGGCTACGCGTGGTGGCTGCCGATCGTCGATACGTGGCGGGACAAAGCCTACGTGGTCGTGCCCATCGGGCCCTCGGAACCGGTTGCCGAGCAGCGCTTCAAGCTGATCGTGGTCGATCTCAGCGTGCCCCAGCTGCCCGTGGAGCGCGGATCGATGGAGCTGCCCGGCGTGCCCGTCGGCATCGTGGCGTCGCGCGAACACGCGCTGATCGACCTTAGTTGTCATCAGGAGGGCGACGCATGCGGCGTGCTCGTGGTGAGCCTTGTCGATCCGGAACAGCCGGAGGTCATCGGCCATTTGCCGCACGATGGTGGCGTACGCGTGAGCCGCGACGGCGTGGTCGTCGGGCCGGACAACAACGTGTACGTCGCGGCGGGCGACCTTGGCATCCTGACCTACCTGCCGCCGCTCGGTCCCGCACCGCCCACCGTGACGCCACGGGCCACGCGCACGCCGACGGCAACGCCCACGGAGCTCGCAACGCCCGGGCGACCCTGGCCGGACCACGTACTGGCGCTTCCCTGGCTAAGGGCTCGTCCGTCAACAATCTCACCAATTCGGCCGTCGCTGCATCCACTGTGCCGGCCCGCTGTTCCTCAGCAATAGCGCTGCTATTCCTTCGTCTCAGCGAACCAGCACAGCGGCGCAGCAACGCCCTCGGTTGGCGACCTTGTTGACGGACGAGCCCTCTTAGGCCTCGTCCGTCAACAATCTCACCAAGTCGGCCGTCGCTGCATCCGCTGTGCCGGCCCGCTGTTCCTCAGCAATAGCGCTGCTATTCCTTCGTCTCAGCGAGCCAGCACAGCGGCGCAGCAACGCCCTCGGTTGGCGACCTTGT
>JAJCYU010000054.1 GCA_029262755.1 Anaerolineae bacterium | reverse complement strand
CGAAGAACCCAAGGCCCTGCGCCCGGTGCCTAAAGCGTCGTTCGCGTCCATAGCCCGGGCCGCCAAGAAATGCCGTCCACGCTATCCTGGCGCTCGCCCGTACCTTCCCTAGGACTAGGAGCTGTTCATGCCGACCCTCTTCGAACGGATCGTGACCGGCGAGCTGCCGGGCGACATCGTGTATCAGGACGACGAGATCACAGCGTTCCGTGACATTGAGCCGGCCGCGCCCGTGCACGTGCTCGTGGTGCCCAACGAGCCGGTGGCCACGGCCAACGATCTGGAGGAGCGCCACGACGCTGTGGTGGGCCGCATGCTGCGCGTCGCGGCGAAGATCGCGCGCGATGAGGGTATCGCGGAGAGCGGCTACCGGCTGATCGTCAACTGCAATGAGCACGGAGGGCAAGAAGTGTTTCACCTACACCTGCATCTGGTTGGCGGTCGCTCCCTTGGCCCCATGCTTCCCCGGCCGCGCAAGGGATGACCCGGCAGTTGTCCGCGTGAGCTTGGCGGAAGTGGCGAACGCGCTGGACCGTTGGGCGCGCGCGGGCCGCGGCACGGCTACGGCAACGGTCGTTGCCACGTGGGGCTCCGCGCCCTGCCCGGTCGGTTCCGTTCTTGCGGTAGCGGCGCCCGACGAGCCGGGCGGCTTCCCCGCCTTCGCCGGCTCGGTGAGCGGCGGCTGCGTCGAGGCCGCCGTGGTGGACGGCGCCGTCGCCGTGATCGCCGGCGCCGCGCCGCATACCCTTCGCTTCGGCGTGAGCGACGAGGACGCGATTGCCGTCGGTCTGGCCTGCGGCGGCACGATCGAGGTCTGGATCGAGGCCTGCGATGAACGCGCGGACCGTGTCGCGTGGCGAAGCGCCGCGTGGGAGGGCAGAGCAGCGGCCCGGGTCGTTTGTCTGGGGCGGATCGACGACGAACGGGCGAGCGGCCGGCCCGACTCGGCCACAGCGGAGATCCTGCCGCCAGCGGTCGGCGACGCGTGCACGTTCGTGCTCGACGGGAGCTCGCCCAAGGCCACCGGGTCCCTCGGCCACCCTACACTCGACGCGTGGGCGTCCAACGTGGCGGCCGACGCCGACGTGCAGGGACGGCCCGCGGTGGTCGTCCACGGCGGCCGGCGCTTCTTCATCGCGCTCGAGGGCCGGCGGGAACGCTTGATCCTGGTCGGCGCCGGCCACGTCGCCCAGCTCCTCGCACCCATGGCCGGTGCCGCGGGATTCGACGTCGTCGTGGTCGACCCACGCGCGGCCTTCTTGGACGACGAGCGCTTTCCCGACACCCCATACGTGCACGACTGGCCCAGCGACGACGTGCTGGCGGAGGCGGGCCTCGATCGGCGCGCCTACGTGGTGGTGCTCGCGCACGATCCCAAGATCGACGATCCCGCGTTGCAGGCGGCGCTCGCCGCCGGGGCGCGCTACGTGGGCGCGCTGGGCGGCGCATCGAGCCACGCAGCCCGGCGCCGTCGGCTCGAGAACGCCGGGTTGACCACGGCAGCGATCGAGCGCGTACAAGGGCCGGTCGGCCTCGCGATCGGGGCGCGTACGCCCGCCGAGATTGCGATCGCCATCATCGCGCAGCTGGTGGCCGTGCGTCGAGGAGCCGCCTGAGATCGCCCGGCGTATCAAAGTCCGCGACGAGACGATCGTCGTCGACGAGGACCTCGAAGACACCGGACGTCGCCGCCGCAAGCACCGCGCGTCCGCCTTCGCCGGCCTCCGCGGCTGCGCGAAGGGCGGAGACCTGGGATGCATCGAAGAGGACCGGATGTCCCGGCCCGTCGCTGCCGCGCGGCCGGACGATTTCGCCGCGTCGCGTGCGCCATGCTTCGACGATGTCGCCGATGAGCGCAGGCGTGACGAAAGGCGCGTCGGCGAGCAGGATCGCCACGGCATCGAAGGGCAGCCGAGCCGGGACCGTGGGGCTCGCGATCGCCCCTCGCTCTCGGCCGATCAGCGCGTCCAAGCCCGCGGCGAGTGACGCACCCCTGCGCGCCGTCGGATCGGGCGCCCGCAGAACCAGGAGGCCGGCCGATCCCGCGAGCGCCTCGCGAAGCGCGTCGCCGTCCACCGTGCGCCCTACAACCACGACCGGCCCCAGTCCCGCGTCGACGGCAGCGTCCGTCACGCGCCGGACCGCCGAGCGGCCGCGGATGTCCACCAGCGCCTTGGGCGCGCCAAAGCGCCGCGAGCGGCCCGCCGCGAGCACGATCCCCGCTACACGAGCGTGCGTACGGTCGGGTAGACCCGCGTCCGCCCCAGCCTCGGGTGCAATGTCCTCGGAATCGGTGACGATATTGTGCTCCCGCGCTATCTCGCCGGTAGTCAGGATGTTGATGGTAGTATGGACGTGCGTTGCCGTGCGAAAGCACCGTGCGTCCCGGCCTAGTACCGACCTAGGCACGACCTCGCCCCGACGTCGTCACGACCTCGCCCCGGCCTACGTCCCCGCCTACCGCACGACGGATCCTTGCATACGCTGGTGTTCGCGACCGCTCAACCGCATTTTCGCAGCGCGACTCGCTTGCTCGAATCCGCCGATCGCGCCAACCTGAACTCGACGTACGCCACGTTACGGTCCGCTCGACCACGCGCCCACTCGCCCACTCGCCCGCTCGCCCACTCGCCCGACGAACCCAGAGGTGCGCCATGCCTACGATTGCGTTTCACGTCAACGACGAGCCGCGCGAGGTCGACGCGGACGGTGCGATGCCCCTGCTGTGGGCCTTGCGTGATCTGCTCGGCCTGACCGGCACGAAGTTCGGCTGCGGGACGGGTGACTGCGGCGCCTGCACGGTCCACGTGGACGGGCGCGCGCAGCCAAGCTGCGTTACGGAGCTTTCGCGCGTGGCCGGCAAGCAGGTGCGCACGATCGAGGGCCTCTCGGCGAATGGAGATCATCCGCTGCAACGCGCGTGGCAGGAACACGACGTGCCCCAATGCGGCTATTGCCAGGCCGGCCAAATCATGACCGCCGCTGCGCTTCTAGACAGCGAAGCGGAGGTGGATGATGCGCGGATCGACCAGGCCATGAGCGGCAACCTCTGTCGCTGCGGCACCTACCAGCGGATTCGCGCCGCGATTCTCGCCGCGGCCGCGGAGGTGCGCCCGTGACCGCGCACGAAGATTCGAATCGTCCCATCGCGATCGACGCCGGGTCAGGCGCCCACCCCACCGACACGCAAGCCGCGCCGCCCGGCATCAACCGCCGAACGCTGCTCACCGGCGCTGCCGGATTGCATGTGGGACTGTTCATCGGCGTTCGCGGCGGCGCGACGTTCTTGGCACGGATTCGCCCCGACGGTTCTCCGCAGGACGTGCTCGCGCAGGGCGCGGAAGGCGCAATGCTCGGCGCGTACGTGAGCGTACGCGCGGACGGCGGCGTGACGATCGCGGCGCCCGTGCCCGACATCGGGCAGGGCGTGCGTACATCGCTGGTCATGCTCGTGGCGGAGGAACTCGACGTCGATTGGGAATCCGTAACGGTTGAGCAAGCGGTTGCCGGCGCGGAGTTCGGGCGCCAGAGCATCGGCGGCAGCGGCACGATGCGCAGCTACTACACGCCGCTACGCCAGGCGGGCGCCACGGGCCGCGCCGTCCTCGTGGCCGAAGCCGCGTCGCGGTGGGGCGTCGAGGCGTCGGCGTGCCGGACGGAGTCGGGCCGCGTGCTGCACGATGCGTCCAGCCGTTCGCTCTCGTACGCGGAACTCGCCGAGGCGGCGGCAGGTCGCCCGTTGCCCAATGCGGGCAGCGTATCCCTCAAGTCGCCCGCGGACTTTCGCATCATCGGGCAGCCGATCCACCGTGTGGACAACGCGGACGTGGTCACGGGGCGTGCGATCTACGGAATGGATGCGCGACCCGACAACCTTCGCTTCGCGGTCGTCGCGCGACCGCCTGCGATCGGAGCGAGGCTGCAGGGCTTCGACGAGGCCGCGGCGCGCGCGGTGCCGGGTGTACTAGAGCTGGTCGAGGGTGTGTCCGGCGGTGTCGCGGTCGTCGGCGAGACGACGTGGGCCGCCCTGCAGGGACGCCAAGCGCTCGCCCCGCGCTGGGACACCTCCGCCAACGCAGGGCTGGGCTCGGACACGATAGCCGCGGATCTCCAGGCCGGTGTCAGCGCGCCCTCCGCACCGGACGGCGCAGCGACGAGCGTGGAAGCGGCCTTCGATCTGCCCTACCTCGCACACGCCACGATGGAGCCGATGAACTGCACCGTGGAGCTGATCGACGGCCGTGCGATCGTCTGGGCGCCCACGCAGTCGCCGCAGGGCGTGCGCCGCGGCGTAGCGCGGGGCATCGGGATCGACGAGGACGCTGTCGAGGTGCGCCCGACACTAGCCGGCGGCGGCTTCGGACGCCGGGCGAGCACCGACTACGCCTCGGAAGCGGCCACGGTCGTCAAGGCCGTCGGCGGCGCGATCCAGCTGCTGTGGACCCGCGACGACGACCTGCAACACGACAGCTATCGCCCGGCCAGCCATCACAAGATGGCGGCCGGACTCGACGACGAGGGCAACGTGGTGGGCTACACCCATCGCATGGCCATCTCCTCCACGCGCGGCGGCGACGATGCCGCCGCGGCCGCCGGACGACGGGCAGCGCGCGTCGATGGGACGAACCAGGCCGGTGGTGGTGGCCCGTATGCCATCGCGGGCTATGGCGTCCAGAGCACGCGGGTCCGCATTCCCGTCCCCACCTTCGTCTGGCGCTCGGTCGACCACAGCCAGGTCAACTTCGCCAACGAGGCTTTCCTGGACATGCTCGCGCATGCAGCCCAGATGGATCCGGTCGCGTTCCGTTTGGCGAATCTCTCCCAAGCACGGCTAAAGCCCCTCGTGGAACGCGCCGCGGCGGATATCGGCTGGGGTCGCGACCTGGAAGCCGGGACCGGCCTGGGCATCGCGTGCTTCCAGGGCTACGGCTCGTACGTAGCGCAAGCCGCCGAGGTTACCGTTAGCAGCGACGGCGTCGTGCGCATCAACCGCGTAACCTGCGCCGTCGATTGCGGCGTCGCGGTCAATCCGTCCTCGATCCGCGCGCAGATGGAAGGCTGCGTGGCCGATGCGGTCGCGACCACGCTGCGCGCCCAGATCACGCTCAGCGAGGGCGCGATCGACCAGGACAGTTTCGGGTCCTACGAGTGGGGCCGGATGGCCGATATGCCGCACGTCGAGGTCCACATTGTCGACAGCACGGCCGGCCCAGGCGGGATGGGCGAGCTCGGGTATCCGGCGGTCTCACCTGCAATCTGCAACGCCATCTTCGCCGCGACGGGCAAGCGCATCACCCGCCTGCCGATCCGGCGCGAGGACCTCGCCGGCTGGGCGGGTCCCGATGCGCCGGTCGACCCGCCGCCGCCCGAGCCCGACGCGCGGCTGTTCATGCCGCGTGTGTTGAACGAGGCGGGTTCATGACCCGATCGTGGCGCGTTCATGCTCCGTTGCTGGTCCTCAGCCTCGGCCTCACGCTGACGCTGGGGCGAATGGATCACGAGGCCGGGTCGCTGCTGGATGTATTCCGGTGGCAGAACGTGCCGGCCATCGTGCTGTACACGTTCTTCTTTCACGCCATCCTGCTGTTCGTGCGCGCGTCGATTCGCGCCTTGATGGCGCCGATCGCTCCGACACCGGACGGTGCCGCAGACGACGGAGCGACGGGAGCCGGCGCAACGACGGAGCTCGCGACCGAAGGCCGCACAACCACTCGCGGTGACTAACCCGCAGGGCTACGAGCCGGTTAGTCCCGCAGGAAATGACACGAATAGCCGTTCGGATGCTTCACCAGATAATCCTGGTGATGCTCCTCGGCGGAGGTAAAGGGACCCGCGGGCACGACCTGCGTGACGACGGGACGTGCCCACCGGTCGCCGGCGTCGACCCTGCGAATGACCTCGCCGGCGGTCGCGCGCTGCTCATCAGAGCTTGCGAAGATCACGGAGCGATACTGGGTGCCGACGTCGTTGCCCTGCCGGTTCGCGGTCGTAGGGTCATGCATGCGGAAGAACCAATTCTCCAACAGCTCCGCGTAGGTCAGAATCGTGGGATCGAACACGACGCGCACGGCCTCGGCGTGGCCGGTGCGGCCGGTCTTTACGTCCTTGTAGGTCGGATCGGTGCTGTCGCCGCCGGCGTAGCCGACTTCGGTTTCGAGCACGCCGGGGATCTCGCGCAGCAACTGCTGCATGCCCCAGAAGCAACCTCCGGCGAGCACGGCGGTTTCGGACGTCGAGGTCGCAGGATCGACAGACATGGGCGATCTCCTAGTAAATGCGGGGGGTGCCGGGGGGGCGTGGGACGACGTGAGTGGCGTTCACCACCTGCGCCGGCGACGTTCAACATGGACATCGTAGCGATCGACGAAGGCAACGTGGCGTAGCCCACGTTGCACGAACACTTCATAGTCTCGTTCGACCCCACCGGGTTACGCTCGCCCCCTGTTCAAGCGGCCCGGGAACGCGCGACGCGTCTAGCGCGCCCGTCCATCACGCGAGCACGCTCCACACCGGTCTACGCAAGCTCGATTACGCGCTCGAAGCGCCCACCGCGCTGCCCGTCGACGTGCAAGGTCAGCGTCGCGCCCGCCGCACCGCGCACCAGCCATTCGGCCTTGCCGCGGTTGTCTGTGGCAGAGGACGAGAACCAGCCGCCCGCCATCTTGTTGCTGCGGCCCTCCAGATGTCCGACGTCTACCCGCGCCGTGCCGCCCACGAGCGTCACGCCGTCCGGCAGGTCCAGCTCCAGGCGCACCGGCCGCGCCAGCCCGGCCTCGCGTGCCCGATGCGAACCGCTGCTTGCCAGGAAGCCGCGATTCTCCACCACGGCCACGATCCGCCACGTGTCGTCGCCCAGCGCGGTGACCTCGACGCGTCGCTCGGCGATCCGCGGCGCGAGCCCGGCGAAAGAGAGCACGAAGTCCGCCTGCGGCGCGATCTCGGCCTCGAGCAAGCTCGGCGGTGGATTGCGCCACGTATAGAGCGATTGGAAGCCGCCGATCTCGACCG
>JAJCYU010000053.1 GCA_029262755.1 Anaerolineae bacterium | reverse complement strand
CCGCCCGGCCAGCGTGGCGAGCACGACCTCGCTACCGGACGGCCCGGTGCCGACAAAGCGACCACGTTCCGCACGCAGGGTGATCGATGTGTCGTCTGCGACCGGACGGGCGCAGGCGTCCAGCACCTCGACCACGATGCGGCTGCGCGATCCAGGCGGCGCGACCATGGGATGCGCCGACGTCGAAAGAACGGAAGGCTGACCCGGCACGAGCGTGAGGCGCTGCTCGGCTCGCGCATCGACGGCGGACGCGACGACGGTTGCCGCGCCGGGTGCGCCATGCGCCACGAAGCGCAGCTCCGTCGTGCCGGCCGTGGTCGTGGTCGTGATCCCAGTGACGGCAGGCATCTCGCCGGGACCGAAACCGCCGCGGTCCACCGTCCAGCTCACCTGCGTCCCATCCGAGACCGCCAAACCGTCCGCGTCCTGTACGAGGGCGCTGAGCATCGTGGCCTGGCGTGCGCAGACGTCGAGGCTCGTACGCAATGCGCCGATACGGAGGCTCGCGGGTGGACCAGCACGCATGATGGTCGTTGCCACGACGCGGTTGTCCGCCGCGTTGCTCTCGGGTTCGTCCGCGCCGACGACGCCCACAAACGAGAAACTCTCGCCGGGCACCGCATCCTCGGGCAGGCTTGCGGTGAAGGCGACCTCGCGCTCGGCGCCCGGCCCAAGGCTCTCCAGCCGCCAACGAAGGCGACCATCGCCGATCGGCTCACCGGGGCCTTCCACGGACGTCAGCACGGCGCCCGGCGCGAGCACGACATCGACGAACACGTTCGTTGCGTCGTCGCGCAGCGCCGCGTTACGTGTTCGCAGCACGTAGCGCAGCGCCTCGCCTCGCAGGCCTTCCGATGGCGCATCGAAGGCGAGCTGCAGGTCAACCCCTGCGATCCACGCACCATCGTCCTGCCGGCTGTCATTGGACGAGCGCACATCCAAGACCGGCGACCCGACCCGTACGCGGTTGCGCAAGACGGTCTGCGGCCGCACATCGTCATCGATACGCAACCACAGGCGCAAGCCGCCCGCGGGAGGCATCGCTCCCAGCACGTGCCAGACCAGCTCCGTATCGTCCGGCGAGAAGGGCACGGTCTCGGTCAAGACGGTTCCCGCCTGAGCTTCCCAGTGGTCGAAGTACGTGCCGGGGGGCAGTGTGTCGGTGATTCGAGCGCCCACAACCCTGGTTTGAGGCTGATCGTTGCCGACGGCCAGGTCGTATACGAGGCTGCCGCCTGGACGTAAGGAGCTGCGGGCGACGTCCAATGTTGCGGATGCAAAGAGATCGGCGGCGTGTATTCGTACTTGGTCCGTGCGACGCAGGTCGAAAGGGCTCGCTTCGGCCGTGGTCGTGGTCAGTGCCGCCTGAAGGAAGAGTAGGTCGGCGCCGCCCCAAGGATCGTCGCGCCGCGTGCCGGTCGCGAGCGTCACGGTCAGCGCGCTGCCCGGTTCGAGGTCCGGGAGTAGCCACGCCGCGGTGGGACCCGAAGCTCGATCGGTCACGGCCGCCGACGCGCGAAGCACGGGTGGGAGCAGCTCGCTCGGCAACCGGATCTCCAATTCTGCGTCGCGTGCGGTGGCCAGCCCCTCATTGACCACGCGCAGCGTCCACGTGAGGGGATCCCCCGGATGGGCCTGCGCTTCGGGAATCGGTCCTGCGTGCGTCGAGAGCACGCTGGACAGTCCGAGATCGGCTGGTTCCAAGGAGATCGCGGCCTGCGCGGCGGGTCCACCGTCCGCGCCCTCCGCGACGGTGGCCCGCACGTTGAATGTGCCGGGAACGGCGCCGGCCAGCCAGGTACTGGTCGCCACCCCGGATGATACGAACGCGATGGCGGGCTCTGCGCGACCACCATTCCCGATGAACGCGACGCGAACGCCGTCCGAGACCGCGTTTCCGTACGCATCCCTGACTTCGGCGCGCAACGCACCACGTCCACCGACGCCCATCCTTGCCGGTGCGGAAAACGCCAGTTGCGCAGGTGGACCGGGCGACCAGTTCAGGTTCGCGGATGCGATCAACCCGCTAACCACAGCCGTGACATAGCCCCTTCCAGCCACGGTGGAGCGCCAGATGCTGCGCGCCTCACCGCCGCGGGTCGTCGACGTCACCGGCTCGACGGCACCGAGCGAGCTAAGCCAGGCCACGGGGACGCCGTCCGTCACGAACGCCCCCTCGGCGTCGCGCACCCAGGCGGAGAGACCGACTGCGCCCCCGGCGATCGGGGCGCGGGCACGGAGCGTCATCGTCATGGCTGCGGGCTCGCCTGTGTCCGCCGCGGCCGCTCCCGAGGTCGGGCCGTCCTGGGCTCGGGCCGCGCGCAACGCGAGCGCCGGCGCAGCGGCCACCGCGAGGACCGCGACGGCGGCGGCGACCGCGAACGAAGCTCGCACGCAGCGCCGCATCAAGTTCATGGGGTATTGCCCTGTCGTTCGACGATGCACCGTCGACATCTCTCCCGGTGGTGCGCCGCGATCAAGGGGACGACGCAATTGTGAGACGTTGATTCATCGGATTGCGAGGTCGCGCGGACGCGACGCCGTGAAGAGCATGCATGAGACCGAACCCGTAGAGCGCAGGCGACCGCATCGGCGCGTTTCGCGTGTCCAGAATCGGGTTCGCGCAGCAAGTGCGCAGCCGCCGACGATGCGATCGGCCGCTACGAAGGAGGTCAGGCGGCAGCGCTACCGTCCTGACGGTGCGACCGCACGGTTGATTGCTCCGATCGCACGGAACCTGAGACGCTTCCTGGGGCAGCGACGTTACGGCCCGGCGCGCAACCTCGTGGCGGGCAACGCAGGGATGGCGAAGGGATGCCCCCCTGTCCTTGCTCTCAAAATCGGCGTGTTGGTGCGTCATGCGAACCCGGATCTCACGGACCGCTCGTTCGTACTTGCTGGGCGATGGGCAGGAACAATCGCCCCAACGCACCGATCACCACGGCTGTCGCCTCGAGGGAGCCTCCGTCCTCCGCGGACGCGATCGCCGTATTGACCACGTGCTCACCCGCAGCCGCCTCAAAGAGGGTTGTGTAGCGCAGCTCCACGGTGGCGCCGGCGGGCACGACGCCGCTCCACGCAAGCATCTTCGATGCCGCGTCCCAAGTGGGCTCCGGAGAGACAGAGGTCTGCACGCTGCCGGTAACCAGGCGCAAGCCCGCCGGTAGCAAATCCGTCACCCGTACCGTTTGGGCGCGCTCGAGCTCGTTGGTCCAGCGAAGCAAAAAGGGCACGGCCTCTCCCGGCAGGGCCGCCGGCCGCTGCGCCAGCTTCGCAAACCGGGCACGGGGAGCAACGTGCGAGCCCAACGCGGCGCGCCGACGGAGTATCGGGACGCCATCGGCCTCCAGCTGGACGACGACGGGCAGTACCGTGCCGGGGGCTACGCCCGATGCGACACGCACCTGCCACGTCAGGTCCTGTGTTGAATCCGCGGGCGCGGTGCCACGCCACATCAGGGAGCGGCCGCCGTCTTGCAGCACCCAATCCGCGGCGAGGCTGGAGGCGATCACCGTGAGTGCCTCCGGCAGGTACACACGGACGCGTACATCCCGAGCGGCGGCCTCACCGCGTGCCCGTAGCCGAAAATGAAGGGTGCTCACGGCGCCCGGAGTGACCCGCATCGGCTCTGCACGAAGGTCCGACTGCGTAAGCTCAACGCGATTCACACCCAACGAGTGAATGACGGAAGCCGCCGCGGGACCCGAGCCCACCTGCACGCGTGATTCCAAGAATACGTTGGCGCCCACCGTGTTGCCGATCCGTCCTAGGAACGACAATCGCGCCCAATCCAGACGTGGAGCGACGCCCAGCTTCCGCCCAGGAACGCGATCGGCGGGCGCAACCTCCATGGTCTCGCCGTCCGCGGTCGCTAGACCGACGATCGCGTCGGAGAGATCGGCGGCGGATCCGATCGACAGGCTCATCGCGCCGTCCGCTTCCAGGGTGATGGCGACCCCCTCCTCACCGCCGGCGCCGGCCGGCCAAAGCGCGGTCCAAACGCCGGTTGCGGATGCCACGCGAGGGGGTGTGCGCGGCGTACCCGTTGCCGGGCGCCAGGCAGGCATGATGGCCGGCACGCCGGCCGAATGAGGGCCGAGGGCCGGTCGTTCGATACGCGGCGGGGCGAAGGCGAGCAAGCCGTCGTCGGTGATCCATGCCTGGGTGTAGACCTCACGACCAAAGGGAAAGGAGAATCCGAGCGCCAGCGGGCCGCGCACGCCGTCGCTGCCTGCGGACGGTGCGGGCGCCGGCGCCGCCGGTAGCCGGGCCGGCCCGAGATCGACCGCGGCATGTCCTTGGGTCGCGGCGCGCAGCTTCGGGCTCCAGCGCAGCACGCCCGGCTCGGACTCCGGCGCTCCACGGGTGGCCCGCAGGCTTCCGGGCTCGACCGTCAGCCCGGGCGGCAGGGCGAACACGACCTTGGGATCGACACGCGTAACCCCCGCGTTTGCGACCAGCAAGGTCACGGAAACTCGGTCCCCGGAGCGCGTGCGGTCCGGCGAGATCAACAGTCGCGACGGGCTCAGGTCGCTGCGGTGGATGGTGACTTCGAAGCTGCGGGTAACCGGCGCGGTCGGCGTCTGCCCGTCGGACGCGACGATCTGAAGCGTGCGCGGGCCGGAGACCGCGTCCGGTCGCACGCGCAGCGCGAATTGGGGCCGCGCGCCTGCTCCCGGCTGGAGCGTTATGTCGCGTTCTAGGATCGTCGCTTCGCCCCCGACGGCTTCGTCCGCCTCCGGATCGAGCTCGATGCCCGGTGGGAGGTGGAGAAACACGCGTGCCGACGCCGGCAAGGCTCCGTTGTTGCGTAGCCCCGCCACCACATCGAAAGGTGAACCGGCGAGCACGGTGCCGGGTCGCTCGACGTCCCCGTCGAACGTCAGATCCGGACCCGCGTAGAGCACGCCGCCCGTGCGGACCCATGCCGCTCCCCCGACCTCCGTGATGAGCGCTCGGGCTTCGAGTCGCACCCCGGTCGCCTGGCCGGCCAGATCTCCGCCGGCGCGGATCATGATCGCGTCGCCCGATGGAACGGCGCCGCGCCACGTCAGGCCCCGCTCGCCCGACCATTCGACCTGGCCGGAGGATGTCGAAAGGACTTCGCTGCGCGCCGTCCATCCGGACGGCATGCGGACGTCTGCCATCACGTCCGCTGCATCGCGCGGTCCGCGATTGACGACCTGCAGCGTGACGGTCACCGGTCCGGGACGCGACGGCCGGCCAGGGATCATCCGTACTCGTGAAGGCCCAAGGTCGGGCGCGTCGACCGACACAGGGACCACGATCGTCGACCGAAATGCAGATGCGCTCATCGTGATCGTGATGGGATGGTCGCCGCCGGCTGCAGCCGGCTGCACCGTCCAGGCTACCGGCAACCGCGTGACACCGCCCGCAGCGGGCACGGACCGCCAACGAGTGACGCCGTCCCGCGTCTCGAAGCCGGGCGCGGCTTCGAACAAGAGCTGCGGCGCCGCAGACACCTGGATCCCGACCAGACCCGTATCGCCGCCGGCGAGCACGAGAATCTCGCGCGTCACGCGCTCTCCGCGTCGGGCGGTACGGGGCGGATCCGAGACGTCGAGCCGCAACCGAGGCGGTTCCAGCCATCGAACGAGGCGCTCGAGTTGACGGCCTACAGCCAAGGAAGGGCCGGCGCTCTCCGGACCGAAGGCCAGCAGCGCACGTCGCCCCGCCGACCCGGAACGCCCGAGACCCGCCACGGACAGGTTCGGGTAGGTCATCAACACCGTGGCTGTCGCGTCGCGTTCGTCTTCTGCGCCCTCTGGTAGGGCTCCGAGCACGTCGGGGGCGAAGCGCGACGCCTTGAGCCGGGCACTTGGCCACGCGAGATCGAGCGCCGTACCGCCGAGATCGGCCGACGGCATTGCACGGCGCCCCCCGGCATTGGCCGCAATCAGACCAGCACCGAAGACGGAAGCGAAGAAGTCGGGAGCCAACCGTGCGTTGGCGAGTCCCTCACCGGCGTCCCACCGGGCGATGTCCTGGCCGGTGGCAAGCAGTCGGCCGCCGGAGGCGACATAGGCGGCCAGCCCGTCGGTGACCCGCGTATCGCCGACGCGCTGGTTGAGACGGCCGGGCGAGCCGAACAGGTGGGCCCACACGACTACTTCAAAGGACGACAACGCCGCGGCATCAGGTAGGTCACCCTCCAGGTCGTCGATGCTCTGTACGGTCGTCGCAAGGCCCGCCGCTGCCATCGGACCGACCAAGTACGGTGCAATTCGCTCACCCTGCCAGGCATCCGCATCGACCACAAGCACGCGCGGCGCGTGGGGCATCGGCACGTTGAGCGTCTGCGTAAGACCGGCGTCGACCCGCACCGTACGCGTCACGGAGCGGCGCCCGGAGGCCGCGAAGCGCAGCACATGCTCACCCGGCGGCAGGGTCAGCTGAAACGTCTCAGACGCCGCACCCAGTGGGGCAAGCGGATCCGTGCCGCTAAAGAACCCGCCCTCACCCGGGACTACCTCCATTGCGGTTCCCGTGGCGAGCCGGACGTTCGCCGGCACGGGGTCACCATCCAACGCACCGTGTGTCGTTCCGGTCACCCAGCCCGGCGCCGCCGGCCGCCAGGTCAAATCGAGCGCGACCTGTTCGCCAGCACGGGGTGATACGGTGCGCGGCTTACCTTCGAGTCCTGCGTAGCGTGCCGCCACCGACCACGTCCCGGCCGGTACGAGAACCCGGAACCCGCCCTGCTCGTCGCTTAGCGCGACGCTCCAGGCGGGTGCCTCGTCGCCCGCGACCATCGACGCGACCTGCACTCGTGCGCCGGCCAAGGGTCCTTGCGGACCGCGTACCGTGCCCACCACCGCGGCCATGCTACGGGCGATACCCGCCGCGGCGCCGGCCTGCACGATACCCGCGCCGTAGCGCCCATCCGGTCCGGGCGCGCCTCGATCCGCTGCGGAGGCGCGCAGGGCGGTTTCGACGGCTGCCACCGCCAGCGGCCAGTCCGCCGGCAGCTGTGCGCGAACGACCGCGGCAGCGCCGGCAACGTGGGGCGCCGCCATGCTCGTGCCGCTGCGTCGGCCGTAGCGTCCGTCCTTCTCCGTACCACCCGGCTCCGCCCCGTATGCGCCGACCCCCGGCGCAGTCAGATCCGGTTCCGTGCGCCCGTCCCACGCGGGACCACCGCGCGAGAGGGGCCAGATGCCGCCGTCGTCGTAGACGGCCCCAACGGAGAGCGCCAACGCAGACGCGCCGGGGGCGCGCACGGTGGCGTAGCTGCCCGTCCCGTCTTCATCGTTGCCGGCCGCAAATACGGCCGTGATACCGGCATCGCGCCAGGCGGCAAGAATGGGTTCGAACAGGGGATCGGCCGGGTTCTCCAGTGTCCAAGACGCGTTGACGACGTCCGGCGCCAGATCGGGCCGGGGCGCATCGCCGGCGACGTTCGTGGGGGCAAGGAGCCACTCTCCAGCGCGCAATAGGCCACGATCGGTCGCGGCCCCCTGCGCATCAAAGGCACGCACGGCCATCCACCGCGCTCCGGGCGCAACGCCAATCGCGGCGTCCGCTGTGCGCCCGACGGCAAGCGAGGTCACATGCGTTCCGTGTCCAAGCGGATCCGCCGGTGCGCGAAGGGGCGGACCGCCACCGTCCAACGCGACGTCGAGCCACGCGTAGTCATGGGACCCGTCACGCCCGACGTAGCCTGCACGCAAGGCGGGGTGCGCCGAGTCGACACCAGAGTCGATGATGGCGACCACCGCACCACTGCCGTCCGCACCGGAGGTCCATGCGCCGGGAGCATCGGTGAGATCAAGGCGCTGGCGTGCGGAGGGATCCGGGATGAGCGCTTCGATGGCGGCCGCCGCAGGGGCATCCCCGAGAAGGACGGACGAGGGGTATCCCCGGCCACCGCCGAACGGTGGCTCGTCGGGGTAGGTAGTCGGAGCAAGCGTATGGCGCCGAACGGGTAGGCGCTCCAACACGACCCCCTGCGCGGCCAGATGATCGAGAACGTCGCGCGTTGCACGCACCCACAATACGCCGGCGATGGGGAACGCTTCGCTCTCGACCACGTGCCCCGCACGCCGCTGCGCTTCGACGAGGGCTTCGAGCGGAGCTAACTGGTTGCGACCTCGTCGTTGGAGTGCGTGCCAGCGCGCGATACGTGGATCCACGGTGGTGGGTGGAATCCCTAACGCACGCGCCGCGAAGCGATCGTGCTCGCGCTCAGCAGGATCAACGGTTTCCCCTTGCTCGTAGGCCGGCGGAGCCTCTATGCGAGGTCGCAGCAACGCCGACGCCCTTTCGACCGGGACAGGACCTGGGGCGCGGGGATCGCGCGCAGC
>JAJCYU010000052.1 GCA_029262755.1 Anaerolineae bacterium | reverse complement strand
GCCATGGTTGTAGCCGTCGAGCAGGCGGAGCAAGCCCTCTTCGGTGACGTCGCGTACAACGGTGGCATCCGGGTACTCGCCTCGCGCCGGCAGGTCCCCTGCCTCGACCACCAGATCTCGAACGCCGAGCGCATGAGCACCGAGCAGTTCGCTCAATGTCGCGACCCTGTTGCGGTACCTGCAACCCACATGCAACAACGCTTCCACGCCGAGCTGACCGCGTAGGAGGGCGCTGGCGGCCAGCGCGCTCATGCGGGCCTCTGCACGGGGGCTGTCTGCGACGGCGAACGCGAGCGCCTGGCCTTCGTCCGCCATCGTACGCAGCGGCGGCAGGAGGCGCGACGTGTTGAATCCGCGGGGCGGGTCGACCCGAACCACGATCGGGAATGCGGCGGCCGCCAGGTGCTGTGCGAGCACGGTGTCACCGAGCAAGCGCGCCGGTCGGCTGCCGGGGGCGCCGGCTTCGGGGCGCGCATAGACCGGTGGTGCCGGCGCACCTTGTGTGGCGGCGAGCGTCTCCGCAAGCGCCGCGATGTGCTCGGGCGACGTACCGCAACAACCGCCCACCAATCGCACACCCGCCGCGACCATGCGCGCGGCGCGCTCGGCCAGCCACGTCGGCGATGCGGTGTAGAGGAAGCGATCGCCTTCCACGTGCGGCAATCCCGCGTTGGGCATCGCCGCCACGGGCACGGTCGCAACCGCGACCATCCGCCGCACGACGGCCAGCATCGGGCCGGGCCCCGTACAACAGTTCGCGCCCACGACGTCCGCGCCGTCTGCTTCGAGGGCAGCGACGACTTCCTCCGGCGTATGTCCGCTCGCCGTCACGCCCTCCTCGTTGAACGTGGTCAGCACGATGGTCGGCAGATTACACACCGAACGGGCCGCAGCCAACGCTATTCGCGCTTCGCCGAGATCGGTCATGGTCTCGATCAGGATCAAGTCCACGCCGCCTTCGACCAAGCCCGCGATTTGATCGGCAAAGGCCGCCTGCGCTTCGTCCCGGGGTAGCACGCCCACCGGTGCCAACGTCGCGCCGACGGGTCCAACGCTGCCGGCCACCCAGACGCGGCGCCCGCCCTCGCCGGCATCGCCCGCTGCGTCGGCAACCTCCCGCGCGATCCGGGCGCCCGCCACGTTGATCGCATGCGCCTGATCGGCGAGCCCGTGGGCCGCAAGCCGGATCGCGTTCGCGCCGAAGGTATTCGTCTCGAGCATCTCGGCCCCTGCAGCGAGGTAGTCCGCGTGAACACGGTGCACCAAGGCCGGATCGTTGATGTTTAGCGCGTCGAAGCAACGATCGAACTCCACGCCCAGCGCATAGAGCTGCGTGCCCATGGCCCCGTCCGCCGTAACCGGAGCAGCGTGTAGCCGCGTCACGAACGCAGAATCCGCCCCGTCCTGCGATGCGCGCGCGGGGCGGTTCATGCGCCGTGCCGCGAAGATCGGGATAGCCAGTCAAGGACGAAGGGATTGCCGGTGCGTTCGAGACCCACGGACGTCGCCGGCCCGTGGCCGGAGAGCAGCACCGTGTCATCGGAAAGGCTCAGGATCTCGCGCTCGATGGATTCCATCAGCGTGCGGGTATCACCGCCTGGCAGATCCGTCCGACCGATCGATCCGCGGAAGATGACGTCGCCGCAGAGCGCCAGCGGGCGCACCACGCCTTCATATTCGACCGCGGGTGTCACGAACGTGACATGCCCTGGGGCATGCCCGGGTGTGAACCGCACCTCGAGGGTCAATCCGCCCACTGCGATCGGGCGCCCGACCTCGATCTCGTGGTCCACGGTCGGGGGCTGAAGATCCGGGAGTCCGAACATGCGCGCTTGCGCGGTGAGGCCGGCCAACATTGGCCGCGCGTCCGGGTGCAACCAGAAGTCGGCGCCGGTCAGGGCCTGCAGGGCCTCGACCCCGCTCACATGATCGATGTGGGCGTGGGTGTTGATGATGTGCTCGATCCGCACGCCACGACGCTCAGCCGTGGCTGCCAACTCGTCGGCACGACCGCCCGGGTCGACGGCGATCGCAACGCCGGCGTCCGCATCACCAATCAAGTAGGTATTTTCGCCGAAGGGCGGAACCACCAAGGTCTCTAGTATGAGATTCATGGCGGCATTATAGCGCGCGTCCGTCACGCTCAACCGAGGGTCGTAGCCGCGATCATCGCCCCGACGAAGCCGAGCACGCCGAGGATCAGCATCGGCAGATGCCAGCGCTGCGCGTCGCGCTCGAGGGCGGCCGGGTTGGCGGCAACCCAATGGCGGCCGTACAGCAAGCCATAGAGCGGCTTCATCAACCGCCCCGTACCGAGCACCCCGACGAAGAAACCGACGGCGAACATCGACGCGGCCAAGCCCATGAGGCGCGTCAGCCCCAGCAGGGCGCTAAAGAGCAGCACGTAGGCAAGGAAGAATCGGCCGGGCGAGAGGCGCGGCGGATCCTCGGGCTGCCCGCGACGGACCCAGAGCAACGCGGCGATCGGCACCGCAGCCAAGAGCGCGTTGGCCGAAAGCAAGGCCGTGGGGTTCATCGCCCCACAGCCTGCTTTTGAGCCCAAGGAGCCCAGACTCGACTACCGCTCCGCAAGCGGAACCCAGGCGAGATCCCGCGGCCCTACGTAATCAGCGCGCGGTCGGATCAAGCGGTTGTTGGCGTATTGTTCCAACAGATGGGAGCACCATCCGGCGACGCGGCTCATTGCAAACGCCGGCGTGAACTGATCGACCGGAATCGCGGCCGCATCCAAGACCACGGCGGAGTAGAAATCGACGTTGGGATAGAGCTTGAGCTCCGGCCGATGCTCTTCGAAGTATGCGACGGCTGTGTCCGCAACGGTCACGGCCTTCGCGTGGAGCGTTGAACCGCTCTCGGCGGCCAACTCCTTGCTCATCTCACGAAGGACCTTGGCACGCGGATCGAGCGTCTTGTACACGCGGTGGCCGATGCCCATGATGCGCTGCTTGGCGTGGATGCGGTCCATGACCCAGCCCTCCGCATCCTCCGGGGTGCCGATCTCTTGCAGCATCTCCATGACCCGCTGATTCGCGCCGCCATGCAGGGAGCCTTTCAGCGTTCCGATGGCGCTTGTGACCGCCGAGTAGGGATCGGCCAAGGTCGCTGCCGTGACGCGCGCGGAGAAGGTGCTGGCGTTGAAGCCGTGGTCCGCCAGGAGCACAAGGTAGGCATCGAGGGCGCGCACTGCAGCCGGTCCGGGGACGGAGCCGTGCATCATGTAGAGGAAGTTGGCCGCGTGGCCTAGGTCTGCGCGCGGAGCGATGGGCTCCAGGCCGTTTCGAATGCGTTCGTGCGCCGCCACGATCGTCGGAATGCGGGCGACAAGGCGCGTGATCACGCGCATGCGCGCTTCCGGGTCCTCGATCGCACCCTCGGAATCGTCATCGACACAGCCCAGCATGCTCACGGCGGTGCGAAGAGCCGACATCGGATGGACGTTGCGCGGCATGCTGGACAATGTGGCAGGGATCGTGTCCGGCAAGGCGCGCGCGGCAGCCAGCGAGGCCTTGAAGGCATCCAACTGCGCTGCGTTGGGCAGCGCCTTGTTCCACAGGAGGTAGACCACCTCTTCAAATGTGGCCAGCCGCGATAGGTCCTCGATGCGATAGCCGACGTAGATCAAGCGGCCGGCAATCCCATCGACCATGCTGCTCGCGGTCTCGGCAACCACGATTCCCTCGAGGCCCTTCTTCACCTCGTCGGTCATGATATTCCCCTCCGTCGTACGAGCGCGCTGCGCCGCGTCGCCCCGATGGGCGGTCCGCGCGTTCCCCCGCGCCTATCGATTCGTATTGATCTCCCACCTATGCATCGCCATGCGGCCGGATCGTCTCCGGCCACGCAGGGCGCACCCGCTAAGGATACACTTCATTGCGCGATCACACCGTGCGCGACGAACACCGGCACGAGCAACAATGCGTTCAACGCTCAGGAATCGGCAAAGGATCGAGAGCCTATCGTCCGCCTGTACGCAGGCTGACCTCGATACCCAGATCTCCGCGCCGATTGACGCGTACTTGCTCGACGGAGTTGAGGAAGCTGGTCCAGTTCTTGAAGCCCTGCGCCTTCTCGCTGAATCGCTCAAAGCCGGACGTGGCCAGCAACTCGCGCTTGAGCAACGCGCTCTCCATCGGCTCGCCGGCCTTGGTGAGGATGTCGACGATCGCATCGTTGGCCGAGAGCGTCGGCGTGCCGCGGCCGCGCGAGCGCGTGTTGCGCCGGCGTCGCGGTGTCGGCGTCACGATGTCATCGTAGTACTTGAAGCGATCGGCGAGCTCGATGACGTGGGCAGCCGTCGACTTCTTGTCCGGCCCGACTACCACGACGTCTTTGCCGTGTGACTTCAACTTCGTGATGAGCGGCCCGATGTCGCTGTCACCGCTGACGATCGCGAAATGGCTGATGTACGGCCGCAACAACAAGCACTCGACCGCATCCGCGGTCAAGAGGATATCGGCGCCGTTCTTCTTCGATTGCGGTGTACGCCGTCTTACATGGATCATCTCGACGCCGTTGTCCTGCAGCGCGTGCTGGTACTGATGGAATTTGCGCTTGGACCAGTCCGCATAGGCGCGCCGGAAGATGACGGCTCCGAAATTCTCTTCGAGGAAGTCGACGATCGGGTTCAGGTCGATCGAGCCGGGGGCGTGATCGTTGCTCTCATCGAAGGGGATGACCAGGTTCTCGAAGTCGACCAGGAGGGCGACGTGAGACCGGCTGCTATCGCCGTTCGTGATGGGATTGCTCCTAAGGAAAGGTCGGGCGTGCGTGCGCGACCGGGGGGACGGACTACCGAAGCGCCATGGCTTCACGAGCCGCCGCGACGATGGCGGCGGCGCTGAGTCCGTACTTTTCTAGTAATTCGGCCGGTTTGCCGCTCTCGGCGAAGGTATCCTGCACGCCGATGCGGCGTACGGGGCAAGGTGCGTTGGCCGCCGTGCAGCCTGCGACGGCCTCACCCAGGCCGCCTTGCACCAGGTGCTCCTCCGCGGTAACGATGGCTCCGGTCTCGCGGGATGCAGCGATCACGGCCGCCTCGTCGAGCGGCTTGATCGTATGCATGTCGATCACGCGTGCCTCGATGCCATCCGCGCTGAGGTCTTCCGCAGCTTCCAGTGCCATGGCCACCATGAGCCCGCACGCGATCAACGTGACATCGCCGCCCTCACGTAATTGGGCTGCGCGACCGAGCCGCAAATCCGGCGACTCAGGGTGCACCAGCGGCGCTTTCGGTCGGCCCGTGCGCATGTAGACCGGCCCCTCGTGTTCGAGCATCTGCCGCGTCATGACGGCGGCTGCATGCGCATCCGCGGGGCAGAGCACTGTCAGGTTCGGAACTGCGCGCATCAGAGCAAGATCTTCGATACCCATCTGGCTCGGGCCATCTTCGCCGATCGAGATGCCGGCATGGCTGCCCACGAGCTTTACGTTGGCCCGCGGAAAGCCGACGCTCATGCGGATTTGGTCGAAGGCGTTCGCGGTCAAGAACGCTGCGAAGCTGGAGCAAAGCGCCTGTCGGCCCGTCGCCGCAAGGCCCGCCGCCAT
Organism: Anaerolineae bacterium; assembly: GCA_029262755.1. GTDB lineage: Bacteria > Chloroflexota > Anaerolineae > Epilineales > Epilineaceae > JAJCYU01. The sequence continues at coordinate 4,980 of JAJCYU010000052.1, read as the reverse complement.
GCTGACCATATTGCTCTCCGCGATCCCCACCTGGAAGAAGCGATCGGGGTTGGCTTCTCCGAACCACTGCGTGCGGGTCGAGTTGCCGACGTCCGCGTCCACGACGACGAGCTTGGGAAACTCGTCAGCGAGATCTCGGAGCGCCTCGCCGAAGGCGTTGCGGGTGGGCTTGCCGAGGGAAAGACCGATCCGTTCACCGATGTTCATGCGTTCTCGATCTCCTGGATGGCCGTCTCTGCCTCGTCCGGCGAAAGGGGTACGCCGTGGAATTTGTTGCCCGGATCCTCCAGGATGCGGGTCACGCCGTAGCCCTTCTTCGTATGCGCCACGATCAAGGTGGGTCGGCCGTCGGCCACTTTGGCCTCGCGCAGCGCGCCGAGCACCGCCTTCCAGTCATGGCCGTCGATATCCATGACGCGCCAGCCGAAGGCGGCGAACTTCAGCGCCATCGGGTCGAGCGGCAAGACCGAATCCGCCGCGCCCATCTGCTGGAAGTCGTTTCGATCGACCATCGCGATCAGGTTGTCGACGCCGTACTTTGCGCCGGCCATCACGGCTTCCCAGACCTGACCCTCGTCGACCTCACCGTCGCCCATCACGACGAAGGTGCGGGCGCCGGCGCCGTCCAGGCGTTGGCCCATGGCCATGCCGAGCGAGATCGAGAGGCCTTGCCCCAACGAGCCCGTACTTGCTTCCACGCCCGGCAGCCGACGCGTATTGGGGTGTCCTTCCAACGCGCTGCCGATCTCACGCAGGCTCATCAGGCGATTCTCTTCGATCGTGCCTGCTTCCGCCAGCGCAGCGTACAGGATCGGTGCGGCGTGCCCTTTCGAGAGCACGAAGCGGTCCCGCTGCGGCCAATCCGGATTCGCGGCGTCGTAGCGCATGATGTCGCCGAAGTAGAGTGCGGTCACCAAATGCGACGCGCTCAAGCAGGACGACGGGTGCCCGCTCGCGGCCTTGGTCGTCATCCGGATGCTCCAGATGGCGAGCCGCTTGCGTATCTCTTCGAGGCGGGCCGTCTCGGGCGCCGCGCCATTCGTTTGGGGCATGGGGATGGGCTCTCCTGGGCGATTCGATTCGTCTGGTCATTGGTGCGTAGCGAGGCGGGCGGCTCGGCCCCGCCAGGGTCAGTCGCCTTGTTGGTCCAGAAATTCTTGATAGGCCTGTGGCTCCCACATGGCCGCTACCTGCTCGGCCGATACCGGCTCCAGGCGAATCATCCAGCCGTCGCCGTACGGCTCTTCGTTGACGAGTTCCGGTCGGTCCTCGAGCTTCGCGTTGACCGCGACCACCGTGCCGGAAACGGGTGCATAGAGGTCGCTCGCCGCCTTGACGCTCTCGACAACGCCAAAGGGCTGGCCCGCGTCGAGCACATCGCCCTCACGCGGCAACTCGACGTAGACCACGTCGCCAAGCTGCTCCTGCGCGAACTCGGTGATACCGATCACGGCCGCATCGCCGTCGACGCGCAGCCACTCATGTTCCTCGCTATAGCGCAGATCCTGGGGAAGCTCCATGTCCGTGCGATCTCCTGGGTGCCCGCGGTGGGCGTGTGGTCATACGGCAGTGTGTGGACGTGGCGATCGGGGAGCCGCATTCGCAACACCCCGCGCACCCTCACATATGAATGGGCTGGCCACCGATGCCCAACGCGGCCTCGTGAACGGCCTCCGATAGCGTCGGGTGGGCGTGCACCGTGCGCTTGATCTCCTCGACCGTCAGCTCGGCGCTACGTGCCAGCACGAGCTCGTGGATGAGCTCGGTCGCCTCCGGCCCGACGATCGTCGCGCCGAGGATCTCACCGTAGCGGGCGTCTGCGATGATCTTGACCCAGCCCTCATGCTCCGCGATCGCGACCGCTTTGCCGATACCGATGAAGGGGAACTTGCTGACCTCGATCTCGTGACCCGCCTCACGCGCCGCGGCTTCGCTCATGCCGATCGAGGCCACCTGTGGCTGGCAGTAGGTGCAGTTGGGAATGTTCGATGCGTCGACGCGGTGTGTCGGCAGACCGGCCAGGGACTCGACCACCTGCACGCCTTCGTGGCTCGCCTTGTGCGCGAGCATCGGCGGACCGGCGACATCGCCGATCGCGTAAATACTCGGCACCGTGGTCCGCAGATGGTCGTCCACCTGCACCCAGCCTCGCTCCGTCGCAACGCCGACCTCTTCGAGACCGAGCGATTCGGTGTTCGGCGTGCGACCGATCGCGACGAGCACGCGGTCGCCCTCGAGCACCTCGCTGCCATCGGCTCCGCTGACGGTGAGCCGAACGCCGGAGTCGATGCGCTCGACCTGCTCCACCTTGGTGCTGGTGCGCAGCTTGATGCCCTGCTTCAGGAAGGCTTTCGCAACGAGCTCGCCCGCCTCGGGATCTTCCAACGGCAGTACCCGATCGGCCATCTCGATTACGGTGACGCGCGCGCCGTAGCCGCGGTACACGTAGGCGAACTCCATGCCGACCGCCCCCGCGCCCATGATGAGCAGGTGTTCCGGAGCACCGTCGAGCTGCACCGCGTGACGGCTGGTGATGACGCGCTCGCCGTCGGCTTCCAAGCCGGGTAGCAGGCGGGAACGCGAACCTGTGGCAATGATGATGGCGTCCGCCTCGATGATTTGCTCGCCTTCGTCACCCTGCACGCGCAGGCTTGTGGCATCGCGCAGCGTGGCCGTACCGTGCACCACGTCCACGCCGTTCTTACGCAGCAGCCCCGCCACGCCACGATTCATGCGCTTGACGACTTTGCGCGACCGATCGACGGCCTTCTCCCAGCTGATGCTCGGATCCTCAACCGTGATGCCGAAATCCTCGGCCTTGCGCTCGATGAAGTGAACCATCTCGGCGTTTTTGATCAACGCCTTGGTCGGGATGCAGCCCCAGTTGAGGCATACGCCGCCCAGATTCGGCTCGCGCTCGATGACCACGGTCTTGAGGCCGAGTTGCCCAGCCCGGATGCCCGCGACATAGCCGCCGGGTCCGGAACCGATGATGGCTAGGTCGTAGCGTTCGTTATCTGCCAAGGGATTCCCTTTTTGCCAACATGGAGCGGCTGCGTGGAATGGTAGGGTCCACGAAGCCTAGACGAGCATTGCAAGCGGCTGCTCGAGCAAGGTGCGCAGCGTGACCAGGAACTCTGCCGCCGAAGCGCCATCTACCACGCGATGGTCGGCCGAAAGCGTGAGCCGCATCACGGAGCGGATGACGATCTCACCATCACGCACGACGGCTTCCGCCTTCGCGCCACCGACGGCCAAGATACAGGCCTCCGGCGGGTTGATGATGGCGGTGAACTCCTCGATACCGTACATCCCAAGATTGCTCACGGTGAATGTGCTGGGGGTGTCGAAATCGGCGGGCGTGAGCTTGCCATCCCGCGCCCGTGTGGCTTTGTCGCGAATCTCAGCGCCGATATCGGAAATAGCGCGCGTATCCGCATCCGGCACCGTGATCGTGATCAGGCCGTCGTCCAGCGCCACGGCGACGCCGACGTTGACCCGACCGCGCCGCACGCGGGCGCCGTCGTCCCAGCTGACGTTCACGAGCGGATGGGCGGCCAGTGCACGACCGCACGCCTTCACGATCAGGTCGTTGACGGAGACCTTCGCATCGCCCGCTTCTTCCAGCGCGGCGTTGATTTGCTTGCGCAACGCGAGGGCGGCATCCATTTCTACCGGCATGGTCAGGAATATGTGCGGCGCCTGTGACCAACTCTCCGTGAGCCGGCGCGCGATCGTGCGTCGCATGCCCGAGAGGGTCTCGCGCTCGTCCGTTGCCGCCACGGCGATAGGCGCAGACGCTACGACCGGTTGCGCCGCCGCTGCGGCCGCGGAGGTCGCCGGCGCGGCGCTGCCGGCTTCGACGACGGCGAGGACGTCATCGCGCACGATACGCCCGTGAGGGCCCGAGCCGTGGACGGCTGTGAGCACGACCCCGTGCTCACCCGCGATGCGACGGGCGAGCGGCGAAGCGCGCAGGCGCTCGCCGTCGGCGCCGTTTGCGTGACCATCCGCCTCCGCGGCCGGCGCGGCGTCTGCGGCTTGCGCCGTGGCGTCGGGCGCGGGCTCCGTCGCCGTAGGCGTGGCCTGATCGACCGCAGCGCCGTTCTCGGACGCGGCGCTCGCAGCCGACCCACCAGCATAGGCTGCTAGGTCGATGTCCTCCTCCGCGGAGCCGATCAACGCAATGGCCGTGCCGACCGGCACGGTCTCGCCTTCCGCGACGAGGATCTTGCGCAATACGCCCGCATCAAAAGCCTCGATCTCAATGTTGACCTTGCCCGTCTCGATCTCACCGAGGATGTCGCCGCGTTCGACGGCGTCTCCTTCGGCTTTGAGCCACTGGAGGATCGTTCCTTCCTCCATGTCGTAGCCCATCTTGGGCATCGTGACCTCTGCGGCCATACGGTTTACCTCGCTGGATCCCCGGAGGGAACGTGGGTCACGAACCGATGATTTGCTGAACGCGCAAGGCCTCGATGACCTTGGCCGCGGACGGCCACGCCGCCCGCTCGAGGTTGGCGGCGTAGGGGATGGGCGCCTCGGCCATGGAGACACGCATCACCGGCGCGTCGAGCCAATCGAAGGCCTCCTCCTGAACCCGGGCCGCCACTTCGGCGCCCGCACCATAGCTGCGCCAATCGTCCTCGACGATCAAGCAGCGGTTGGTCTTCTTGATGCTTGCAACGACCGTATCGGTATCGAGCGGCCGCAGCCAGCGCAGGTTGATGACCTCCGCCTCAATCCCGTGCTCTTTGGCCAGGATGTCTGCCGCTTCCAGCGCGAAGTGAACACCCCGAGCATAGCCCACCAACGTGACGCCGCCCTCGGCGCCTTCGCGTTCAATATGCGCCTGCCCGACGGGCAGCGTGTAGCTGCCGTCGGGTACGTCACCCTTGAGACGGTACATCAGCTGGCTTTCGAGGAATACGGTGGGGTCATCCAGGCGCAGCACCGTGGCCAGCAGCCCCTTCGCGTCGT
>JAJCYU010000051.1 GCA_029262755.1 Anaerolineae bacterium | reverse complement strand
TCGGCGACGAGTTGCTGCGCGATGCGTGCGACCACCTCGCCGCGCGCACCGGCCGCCATCGCGACCTGCCGTGCATGCAACGCCATGTGGCCGGGCTGGATGCCCTCGCAGGCCAGCGCGCGTAGCGCAGACAGGTTTTGGGCAAGCCCGACGGCGGCGGCGATGCCGCAAAGGGTCCGCGCGTCGCGTACGCCGAGCAGCGCCAGGCTCGCGCTCGCGGCCGGGTGGCTGCGCGTACCGCCGCCGACGGTGCCAAGCGCAAGCGGCACGGTTAGGCTGCCCACGAGATCACCCTGCTCGTCCAAACGCCAATCCGTCAGGCTCTGGTAGCGCCCTTCGCGCGCGGCGTAGGCATGCGCGCCGGCCTCGGCGCCGCGCCAGTCGTTGCCCGTGGCGATCACCACCGGATCGATGCCGTTGAGGATGCCTTTGTTGTGGGTGGCTGCGCGCCAGGGATCGACGACCGCGAAGGCGTTGGCCTCCACGATGCGCTGTGCAACATCGTTGCCGTCCAGACCGTCCCGCGCCAAGGCTGCGGCTGGTACGCGGCAGGAGGCGCGGGCCAAACGCTCGGTTGCAAGATTCGAAAGGATACGCAGCAGCACGCGGCCACCCGTGGCCTGCTCGATGAGCGGCGCGATGGCCTCGCATGCGCGATTGACCGCGTTGGCGCCCATCGCATCGCAGGTGTCGTAGTGCAGGTGCACGATCAACATCGGGCCGACGGGCGTGTCGGGGAACAAGCGCGTGCGCAGGTCCTTTGCGCCGCCGCCCAACCCGGGCAGGCTGCGGCTCTGCGCATCGGCGAGGGCCAAGATCTCCGCGCGGCGCGCCTCGACGGCGGCAGCGGCGGCAGCCAGATCGCCGCCCGGTAGATCGAGCAACTGGACCTGACCGATCATCACGGAACGATCGCAGCGCGTTTGGAATCCGCCGCCCGCGCGGGCAAGCCGAGCGCCGAAGCTCGCCGCGGCGATGACGGACGGCTCTTCCACGGCCATCGGGATCAGCCGGTCTTGGCCGTCGATCCGAAAGTTCGTGGCTAGCCCGACCGGGAGCGCGAAGATTCCGATCGCGTTCTCGACCATCGTGTCCGCATCGGAAGGGCGCAGTCCGCCATGGGACCACATGCCGATCTCGGCGCTCGAAAGATCCGCCCAGCGGGCGGCGACCTCGCGCCGTGCCGCAAGCGGCAGTTTGTAGAATCCCGGCAGGCGACTGCTGCGTGCGGCCAATGCGTCCTCAATCGGCTCCGGGAGCCTCACGGCCGTTTCTTCGCGGCGGTCGTGGCTCACCATCGGGCGCAGCGCGTTCCGGGGTCGGATCATGGATAGGCTCATCGTGAATCCCGCTTTCGGGGCGTAGGTCTCGTGCTTCGACGGTACACAGCCTACCGCGCGGGACCTGTCAGAACCTATCAGGGCTCGACCAGAAGCTCTCAGCCGGTTCCATTGGTGATTCGCAGGGGCATTGGGCAGGGGACTTGGACGACTTCGGCGGAACAACGCAAAGGAGCGACCCGTAGGCCGCCCCTTCGTCGTTTATCGTTGCGCATGGGCTTTCGGTGCCGGCTGCAAGGTCCAGCGATCGAACGTACTACGCGCGATCAGCGATCGGTCAACACAGCGTACTCGCGGCCGCGCGAGCGTACGTTGACCGTGCGCATCGCATAGAGGTCGAACTGGCCGTCGCGGTTGTCGCTCCAAAGGAGCAGTCCGTTGGCGATCACAGGCCACGACTGATCGGCCGCCGGAACCACGATGCCGAGATTCGGACCACGCGTGCGTTGGTTCGGGTAGACTTGCACGCCCACGATGTCGGCGCCCGATGCCGCGTCGTAGACATTCCAAACCAGGCTGCCTGTGCCGAAGTTCGGTGCAAAGTCATCGTCATCGGTACCGGCGAGGCGGTAGTCTTCGCCGTTGGGGATGCCGTTGCGCAGTCGGATCGCCCAGATCTCCGAATCCGCGTCACGATCATCCACCCACGCGACCACCTGCCCGTTCGTGGTCGGGTCGGTCGCATTCCACGCCTCACCCGCGAACAAGGTTGTGGCGGCGCCGCGTTGGATGCCGTTCTCGCGAACACGCACCATCTTGATCTCGTCGAGGTCCCGCGTGTTGTCGTCGAACACCACGACATAATCCTCGTTGCTGCTGCCGCCGCGATCGTCGTTCAGGATGGCGACGTCCGGATGCTGCTGGTCGCCGGGACCGCCCGCAATCAAGCGCGGGTTGCCCTTCGCGTAGCCGGAAACGGCAACCCGAACGGCGTAAATGTCCCAACCGTCCGGTTCGCCCTTGAATTCGCTGAAGACCACGTAGATTTCTTGGCGCTGTGCGTTGTAGACCATGTCCGGATCCGCGCGCTCACCGGGCGGGTCGTTGCGACCCGGGCCGGTCAACTGCCGCAGGATCTGGATGCCCTGCTTGTCCGGCCCGCCTTGCGCAAGACCATTCTGGAACAGGCGCTTGCCGTACAGATCGGCGCCGGAGCCACGGTCCTCGACCCAGGCCATGAAGTAGCTATCGATCTGTTCGGTCCGATTCCGTGCGTCCGGATTCGTCATGTAGACCAGCGAAGGAGTCTTCTGCTCGCGCGCGGGGCCTTGGCGCTGCGCGTACGCCGGTTGCGCGGCGCTCAGACCCGCGGCCAGGAACAGGGCCGCGGCCGTTGCGCCGATGAACGCTCGGATTCGCGGATGTCCGGCGCGTGAGGTCGGTTGCTGCGCGCTGCCGACATCCAACGTGCCGAGATCGGTCTGTGCTTGGTTTGCTTTCATGGTTCGCCTCCCAAGGGGCGTGGTTGTTGTACCGGGAACCCGTGCCTGATTGAATGCGTGACGGAGCGGATCGCCCAACCGATAGAACGTCGAGAAGTCCGCATAGGTTGGACACACCGCGTGCGGCTCCGGTTCCGGATTCTCTCACACTTGGTCTCAACGCGCGTCGTAATCGTTACGGGGCGTCAATCCGTCCAAAATCGGACCCGCGCGCAAGAGTTGTCCGGGAAGAGGGACGCCCAGCCGCCCCTCGAAGGCACGGGCAACATCCAGCAGAGCCACGAGATCGACGCCCGTGCGTACGCCCATGGCATGCAGCATGTGCACCATATCCTCCGTGCACACGTTGCCGGTAGCCCCTGGCGCAAACGGGCATCCACCAAGCCCGCCGAGCGAGGCATCGAACACGTCGACACCGGCCTGCATGGCGGCGAGCAGGTTGGCCGGGCCGGTGCCCCGCGTGTTGTGCAGGTGCACGGCGCGCCGGACGCGCGGCACGCTCTCCGCCATGCGCTGAAACAAGGAGTAGACCTGACGCGGGTTGGCCATGCCCGTGGTGTCGCCCAGGCAGATCTCCGCAGCACCGAGTTCGGCGCACCGTCGCGCAAGGTCGAGCACGCGCTCGGGTGGTACGTAGCCCTCAAACGGACAGCCGAATGCTGTGGAGATCGTCACGCGCATCGGAACGCCCGCGGCAACCGCCATGCTCAACGCGGATTCGAGCAGGACGATGGAGCCTGCGAGCGACCGGTTGAGGTTCCATCGGTCCTGGCTCTCCGTCGCGGAGAGCACGAAGTTGAGCTCGTCCACGCCGGCGTCCAAAGCGCGCCGCACACCGCGGTCGTTCGGCACGAGGCCGACGATACGCGTCGGGCCCAACCGGCGGTCGATCCCCGCCATGACCGCCTCGGCATCGGCCATCAACGGCACGGCGTGGGGATGAACGAACGACACGGCTTCGATCCGGTCGAAACCCAGGGGTAGCAGCGCGTTGATCAGGTCGATCTTGAGCGCGGTGTCGATGGTGGCGTCGACGTTCTGTAGGCCGTCGCGGGGCCCTACCTCCAGCAGCCGCATGCGCTCGGGCACCGGCGACGGAAGCGAGACCTCACCGTGCTCAGTCGATGGGTATGCCGTGCCTGTCGCCAATGCCGACCGGCTACCAACCGCCCCGTCGGCGCCTTCACGCGCGGCGGTCACGCGCCCTCGTCGAGCGCCGGTTCGCGCGCTTCGGCGTCGTCGAGCCCCGATAGTTCGAGAAGCGGCACACCCGGCTCGACGGCGTCGCCCGCTGCGCAGCGTAGCGCGACGACGCGTCCCGCGTGGGGGGCTTGGATCGGGATGACCATCTTCATGGACTCGAGGAGCACCAGCTTTTGGCCCTCCGTCACGGCGTCACCCTCCGCTACGAGCACCTCGAGCACCACGGCGGGAATCGTGGCTGAAAGGGCGCCTGCCGCACCGGCGGCGCCGGCCCCTCCGCCGGTGTGCAGCGCATAGCGCAACGTTCGTCCTTCCACCCACAGCTGCCGTTCGCCGGCCCGTCCGACGGCCGTAACGGCCGTGCGAACTCGATGGCATGGCGCTCCGCTGTCCCCTACGTTGCGTGGTTTTGTTTCGTCGGCAACGCCGTTGTCGCTCTGCATGTCCGCCGGAACGGAGGCGGATGACGTCGCCGGATCAAGCGGCCAGATCTCGATGGTGCCGTCGGGGCGATGGTGCACGGACACGTCGTACGCCGGCCCGTCCTCGAAACGAACCTGGAGGCGCGGCCCGTCGCGCAGCACGCGTACGGTGCGCAGTTCGTCGCCGAACCGGAGCGTGAACTTCATGCGCCGTTACGCCATCGGCCGAGGCGCGACCAGGGACCCGAAGGCGCGGTGGCCGCTCCCGCGAAGGACGAAGCAACTTGGCCGGGATCCCGTGTCGGTGCGCCGAGCGCCTCCACGACCGCCGCGGCCAGCCAAGCGGTTTCGACATCGGACTCCAAAGCACCGTCCGAAGGCGTGCCGGCTGCGGCGAGCTCCGGATGATCATCTAGGAAGCGGGTGAAGGTCCGACCGGCGACGAAGTCCGGATGGGCGAGTACGGCACGTAGGTAGCCGAGGTTGGAGGTCACACCTAAGACAATCGTGTCAGCCAGGGCCGCGTCCATGCGTGTCCGAGCTGCCTCGCGATCGGCGCCGAACGAAACGATCTTGGCCAACATCGGATCGTAATGCGGCGACACCATGCTGCCGGTCGCGATGCCGTCGTCGCAACGAATACCAGGGCCCGCGGGCCGACGGTACAACGAGATCTGTCCCGTGGACGGCAGAAAGCCGGTCGCGGGGTCTTCTGCATAGAGCCGGCATTCAATCGCGTGGCCGCGCTGTTGTAGGTCTTCTTGCTTGAACGGCAGGGGCTCGCCCGCCGCGATGCGGATCTGAAGCGCGACCAGGTCCAGCCCCGTGACGGCTTCGGTCACCGGGTGCTCCACCTGCAGTCGCGTGTTCATCTCGAGGAAGTAGAAGCCGCCCTCGTCGTCGAGCAAGAACTCGATCGTACCTGCGTTGACATAACCCGCCTCGCGCGACAGAGCCAGCGCGGCATCGGTCATCCGCGTTCGCAAGGCGGCGTCGAGGGCGGGCGATGGCGATTCTTCGATGATCTTCTGGTAGCGGCGTTGGATCGAACACTCGCGCTCGAACAGGTGCACGATGTGACCGTGGGCGTCGCCCAAGACCTGGATCTCGACGTGGCGGGCCTGCTCGAAGTAGCGCTCGAGAATGAGCGTGTCGTCGCCGAACGCGGAACGTGCTTCGGCGCG
>JAJCYU010000050.1 GCA_029262755.1 Anaerolineae bacterium | reverse complement strand
AATCTGGTGGAGGTGTTTCAGCTCGCGACTAGCGCCGCGCCTCGCTCCGAGTTGCTCCTCAACTCTGCTCCACTGCGGCGCGTGACGGTGTACAAGAACCGACTCTGCATGCTGGAAGTGGGGATGGTCGCTCAGGCTGGCGGAACGCCTGGGACGCCAGGGGGGAGGGTCCCGCCAAGGGTTGCATGCCACGGGCTGGCGCCGCGCACCGAGCGTCATGTGATTGCGCAGGCTGGGCCGCGGGACACGCTGGCCGATTTGGCGATCGATCCGAGGGATGGGTCGCTATGGCTTGTCGCGCAAGACCTCTATGTACCGACTTCACGACTGCTCAACCGCGCGATCTCTGAGGGGGGTATCGCCGGTGCATGGCGCCGTGACATCCCGCTTCAGGTACCACGCTACGGCCTGGGCGGCGTGGTCCTCCTCGCGCTTGCGGACGACGGCGGCGAGGCATTGGCGGTGACCCAGCACCGTAGCGCGGAGTGGTTGAGCCTGGTCGGCGATCCCAGCGCGACAACGGTGCCGGTCGAGCCTTGGAGCGCTCGCTGGATTGGGTCATTCGGTACTGCGCAGGCCGGTCCGTGGCGGGTGATTGTCCGTGTGGACGGCATGCTGGAGCTCAGCTACTTCGATGCCGATCATGGTCCGAAGCGTGTTGCGCTGGTGCGGTCGCCGCTCGCGTTTGACGGCAAGCTCTGGCTGCTCGACGCGCTCGTGCACGGGGACCGGCTGTGGGTCGCGTTTACGGATGGGCTCATGGTCTTCGACGTCTCCCACCCGGCGGACATTCGATCCCCCGTCTGGCGCCCGAATTCGCTTTCGGGTGGTCTCGAGTCGGATGGCGGGTTCATCTATGTCGGGATGACCTGGGGACTGGGCGTCTACCGCGCGGACGCCGAGGACGTGGCCGACCCCATCACGACGGTGACGTGGCCGTTTCGCTATGCCAGAGTCATGCATATCGCCGAAGGACACCTGTGGGTCGGCGAGGGGGCCGGCGCACCTGCGTTCCTTGGGTTGACGCTACAGCGGCCCTACGAACCGAGGATCGTGTTCTCTGGGCGCTTGCCCACGCGCTTGGAAGCGATCGCCGATGTTGCCGGACATCTGGCCTTGTTGCACTCACTGCCGAGCGGCAGCCTCGATCTCGCAATCATGGACATTGCGGAGCCAACGCAGCCGCACGAGGTCGGCCGCCTGGACTTGGGAATCGGACAAGCTGCCGGCGTGCCCGGTGCCTCGTCGCAACGAACGATGGTCCGCCGCGGCTCGGACCTGCTAATCGCGCACCCTGGCCGCGGAGTGCTGCACGTGGACCTGCGCGTGCCGTCCCGGCCCGACGAGGTCGGATGGCTCGACATGCCCGGCGAACCGGACAGCACGATTGACGTCGATGATCGCTTCTGGGCCACGAGCGCCGACGGTGGCATCGCGGAGGTGAGGATTGTTCCTGCGGGCGAGGGACGGGGACGCGGGCGGGTTTGGTTGCCGGTGGTGTCGCGTCACGCGCGGTGATCGGTACGGGGTCAGATCAGAGTTTCGCCACGGGCTCGCGGGTGCGGCGCCGGTCGGATCTCGGCGCACAACCCATTCGGGTGCGCGATGTCGAACGAAGCGAGCGTGCCACCTTGATCGCCGAGGGCTCAACCGTAGGCAAGGCGACGGTCAACGATGATGCGGATCTCGCGCTGCGCCGTCGCAGGCTGCGCTGTGTACGTGCCCAGTAAAGCCGAGGGTTCAACAGCGCTCAGCGAACGCGCCTCTCGTCGCGAGACAGTTTCGGGAGCCGCAGTCTCGAATGTGCGCTGCTCCACCCCGAACGCGAGGGGTTCAGTTTCCCAATGCGGGCTCGCCTACCCTGCCGACGCGAGGACTGAACGATGACGGGTGAGGACGGTGGGCGACTTGGAGCCGAACAGGGGCGGCTGAGGTCTGGGGCGTAGTCACATGGATGCTTCCGGAACCCGAATCCGGCCGCGTTTTGCGTGCCCCGTTGGACTTGTCATGAGGTGCTCGCTCACAGTTGGCCGCCTTCAAGACGTCCAACTGGAGGTCATGAGTTTGTTCGTGGGTCGCGACCCCCCGTGGGAGCGACGGTGGACTTCTTCCATTTACACGTGCCTCCCGCACCTGAAGGAGAATGTCGAAGACCAGACGCTTCAACCTGAAACGTTGACGCGCACGCTATCACACCACCATAAGACGCCTATCGACGGCTGACGCTTATCGGCAACCAAATTCGCCAAGGGTCGTTCGCGAATCGAATCACATCGTATCGGAGGTCGCCTGTCGGACCGTCGAAGCCGAAGTCCATCCTTCGGGTGAATCCGTAGAAGCCTGCTCGTCCCCCGAAGAACCAGCCGACACCTTCGACCTCAACACGCCATATGCAGCGGCTCGCTGGCGGCTGGGGAAAGATGCCTGGCCCGCGCTGTCGCTGTGCTGGGTACCGGTCATCGTGCTGTTCAACAGTCAACGCCTCGAGCTTCAGGACGCTAGTCTTCCCCAGGCCGCTTGCAGGCCTGAGCCCATTGCCGTACGCATTGACTCTGGCCGCGTGTGCCGCCTCATCGCCAGACATGCCTTCCCTGCAGGCCTCCGGCAATTCGTCATGCTCATCTTGGAAGTGGATGGCCTCATACCAGACGGCACCCGAATCCCCGAAGAAGCCCAGATCCAGCCGATTGATCGGAGAGCATCTCGCAGAGCTCGAGCCGCCACACAACTCTCCAGTTCCTGCCGCCTCCACCCGCCAAACGCACTCCAATTTCTCGACGACCGGAACCTGCTCCATGAGCAGGACTTCCTCATATCGGTCGTAATGCTCTTCAGCCGTGAGGGCCTCCAACTTCGTGACGCGGATTTCGGACTCGCCCACGGCGGGCATGAGGTCGCTAAGACGCGCTCGCTCGCGTGCAAGACGCAGAATCCCCTCGGATGACACGCCAGCGCGGCAGGACTCCGGCAACTCGTCCTGTGCGTAGGCGGGAGGGGTGAGAACGAAAAAGGCCACCGTCACAATCGATCCTATAACCAGTTGGCGACACCTCATCACGTTCTTCCTTGGAATACTGTAGTCGGATCGAGGGGGAAGTGCCGGCCGTCACCGGCGAGGACGATTTCGTCGAAAACTGCCGCGGGAATCAGCACCCTTTCGTACAAATGGCCAAGCACATCGACTTGATCGATCGCTGCGAGATTGATGATTGCCGAAGCATCGCTAACGACGATCACGGCTACGCCGTCAACCGATCCAGTAGATCCAGATCATCCTCAAAATCATCGACATCGTAGTGAATGCCAATGTGACGGCTGGCGAGGACATGCTGAAATGCGATCCGATCCATGTCCGCCAGCCTGCGCGCCTGACCCAATGTCAGGCGATCCGCAGCAAAAAGCATGACCGCAATCTCCAGGCGCATCTCCGCCTCGGACATCCGAGTCGCTTTCATGATGTCTTCGGAAATGGTCAGCGTCATGACTCAGCCTCCTGACGTACGATTACATCGCAATCGTAGCACTAGCGTGTTGCGGCGCGGATGGCGGCGAGGGGACAGTGACGCCGAGAGCGACGGAGCTCACCGCGCGATTCGGATCGCGCCTCCGCTCACGAGGGAGCGAGATGCAGTGCGCCGAACTCGTGCCATGGATTGCCCTGTTCGAGCGCCGCGCTGTGCGCTCGTGGGCCGGCCGGTCTTCCTTGTTGAGCGCTACGCCGTGGTGGGCGCTGACGTCGGAGTGATGCCACGCCTGCATGCCGGCGGCCGTTTCCGGCTCGATGAGATCGTGCTCGACAATAGACTCAGGATCTTCTCGGTGAAGGGCCTTCGTCAGAATCTCGGTGAGGGTGCAGGGGCAGATGGGGGCAATTGCCGTCATCGCGTAGTCGCCCATCGGTGACCAGGGCGTGCGCCGCGACCTGGGCCAGGTCGCCCAGCAGACGGCGACGCCATTCAGAGATCGTTCGTAGGCGCGCACACGCGCGGCACGCCGGCCATGCTATGCATAATACACACGCAGTCCGGGTATGCTCTGCAGAGCAACCTCCTGCGCAACCTCATCGCACGTCCCCCCCCCAACCACCCCCCGCCGGGATACCCGCCATGAACCTGCCCCATGCAACGTCCTCACGCCGCACCGCCATCGCGGCCGGCGCGTGCCTCGCGCTTTCGTCGGTGACCGTGGCGTCGATGGCAAGGGCGTTGGCGAGGTGACGGAACGACGTGTGCTGGCGCGTATGCGGACCGTCCAGCCTCTCGGAGACGCGCGCGCCTTGCGTTCGTTCGCGTGGCTCGTGACCGGCATGAGGATCGAGCAAGACGCCAGGCTGCCGCGCATCGCGCTGGCCATGGTCGGACCGCAGACGATGGATGCGCGCGTGCGTCGCTGCGGCGATGTCTCGACGGTCGGCTAGACGGTGCCCTGATCTATTGGCGGTTGTTCCGCCGAGTGACCTGAGCGGGCTAGCTCAACCATCTGCTCCTTGTACTCCTTGGCGTACGTCTTGCGTCCTCTTGCCGTGGTGGGCACCTCCTACCAAATTTCTGAGGTGTCCGCCGTGCAGGGTCAACTCCAGGGGACGTGACGTGCGACTACTGAGTCGCGGCAATCACGTCAGCCTCCAGAGTGGCAATCGTCCGTGGGATAGTCATCTCGGACCATGCGTCGGGCGGGTCGTACCTGTACCAGTTAATGACGTGGGCAAGTAGGTAGTTGTCCTGCCGGTCGCTGTTCAGCTGGTCGCGATACGTCGTGGCGTGCACCATCCACGCAGGGGGTGGTGTGCGCTGTAGCGTGTCCGGATGGAACTCTGTGATGAAGAACATACCCTGGTCCGCGACGCTGCCACTCAGGATGTCGGGCTCAACTTCGAACGTGTAGTCTGGACATTGTGCGGATGTCCCTCCCCATCGGAGTACGACATAGCCTGTGAACTGAGATCCAGAGTAGATCTCGGTGGCGTCGATGACCACGAGAGAGAAGATCTGGTCATTTCCGATGTCAGGTGCCTTTTCCTCAGGATCCGAAGGTGTTGCTGGATATGGCGTTGGCGTCTCGTTGGCCGGGGGCAATCCGTCCGTTGTATTGAAGATTGGTGCCTCCATGGCCGTAATCACACCCTTGGCTACAATGTTGCTAGCCTGAACCCACCTGGTGATTGGATACTCGTGCCCAACGTACTCGAGTCCCATTGTCAGTGTGTGGGTAAGGTGCGCGCAGGGGTCGACTTGCACGACCTCCTTGTCGGTGTCTACAGAGTCGTCCGCCCTTGTGCCTGGCTCAAGTCTCGCAATCAGCGCTTCATTCGACGGGGCCGCCACCGGCTGCGCAATCCGCATCAGAACACCTGCGGCGACGACGCCAAACACAAGCACTAGACCAGCAGCTACAACCCGAGATACTGAAGTTGATGGAGAATTCACGATGCCGTCTCCTTGTGTGATGACTACTTGCAACACCAAGGGTGATTCGGCGCCGTCATGGGGGAGGATTCCCGTGCCGGCGTCGGAACGTTGGCAATGTGGTGCTGCTCATCTACGGGCACACCCAGATGATCGGTCAGAACCGTTTCGAGCAGTCGTTTCCGCCAGCTGGAGAGTTGTGCCTATTCACCGACGCTAGCGCGAGTCACCTGCCGACGCGCGAGGACCGAACGAGGACGGTGGTGGACGACGGGCGAACAGGTGCTGAGAGAAGGCGGGAGAAGGGTGGGGCGTAGTACCATGGGCGCTGCCGGAACCCGAGCGTATGCCAACTTGCATGTTCTCACCACGGCCTATACGCATTACGCCGTATCGTCCAACCTGCGCCGCGCTCTCCAACGCATTCCAATCACTAGAACGATGAGCGCTGAAACGGCGATCGTGCCACGTACCACTTGCCAAGGAGGCGACTGGATCCGACTTCGATCGGCGGCTGGCTCCAGTTTGGCGCCTCGTTCTTCGACCGGGCCACCACCGCCCGCAGACACTCCAGTTGGCCATGTCCGCTCCGCCTGATACCTAGCTACGAACCAGTCCTGGACACGGGACAACGCTACAGACCCGGTGAATATCTCGGTCGCCGGCCAATTCATGGGTGTAGCAACGGAATCGGATACAACGATCCAAAGATCACCCTGCCTATCAAACAACAGCTTATCGCTCGCAGTCATCGAGACGAGTTGACCGGCCAGTTCAGGACCCAATACCTCGCCAACCGAAAGCGGTTCATCATCCCACAGTTGAATTGCGCCCTTAAGGCTACCGGTTACGTAGAATGGCACATACCACTGCTCGCTGAACACCAACTCATCCTCAAGATTGCTGGTCACCTCACCGCGAGCGAATTCGGGCGATGCGTGGAATGCCGAGATCGCACGTCCTACAGTAATGGCGCTTGACGGCACTCCCTTCGGAAGGCCACTAAACCCTCTGCCTGCCGAGACCAGGCTCTCCGCGATCGTAGTCTCGGAGTCCTCACCTGGATACGCACGCACCGTTTGTCCTGCCGGGCTTGTTAGAGACAGCCCGAGTCCGCCGAGAATCATCACAATGTAC
Organism: Anaerolineae bacterium; assembly: GCA_029262755.1. Taxonomy (GTDB): domain Bacteria; phylum Chloroflexota; class Anaerolineae; order Epilineales; family Epilineaceae; genus JAJCYU01. The sequence continues at coordinate 1,373 of JAJCYU010000050.1, read as the reverse complement.
GCAACACTCAGCGCGATTGATCGATCCCCACCCATAGTGCGTCACTCCTGGCCCACAACTCGCGATTAGGATTTGCCGCGACGATCGCTGCGTTCCGCACTTTTGCCGCGATGGAACACAGACTGGAGCTGACCCGGTAGCGCGGGCACCATCGAGTCTTAGGTATTAGGCGCCCTCAGGGGTGAAAGGCCGCAAGACGCGCTCGGTACGGACGGTAGACTGTGCCGCCTACTTCAGGCGAATCCTAGTGCCTTGGGCCGGGCGTGAGCACGGGTGGCCTGCCGATGCGCAGCATCCGCGAACGCGCTCGAAGGGCGCACTCGAAGGGCGCGCGTCAGCAGCTGCGACGGCGGCATAGTGCGAGATACACGCGCAGGACGGGTATGCTCTGCTGAGTAACCACCGCAACCCCTGCCCCAACCACCGCCCGCCGGGATACCCGCCATGAACTCGCCCCATGCAACGTCCTCACGCCGCACCGCCATCGCGGCCGGCGCGTGCCTCGCGCTTTCGTCGGTAGCCGTTGCGTCCGCGGTGCCGCTCGCGCCGCCGACGGCGTATCGCAGCACGGCGCCGATCGGCGTGGCCGGCGTGCCCTATCCCGCGACCAGCCTGCTGCACGATCCTGTCGGGGTCGCCTCGGATGGCGGCGGCGGGGCTTGGATTGCGGAGGGGGCCGGGCGGCGGATTCAGTACATGACGGCCAACGGGCCCGTGGCCGAGATCGGCGCACCGGGCCGCTTGGACGGTCTGCCGGGCGTGCCGGTCGTGCGCTATATCGCGGACGTGGCGGTCGTACGCGCACCCAACGTCGGCGCCGGCTGGGGCGCGACGCCCGTGGCCTCCGCCACGTGGCTGCCGACGAACACGCCGGCCGGGAGCGCGACCCCGACGTCCACGTCGACGCGGACGCCCACGCCGCGGCCGAGCCCGACCGTCACGACGACGCCGCCGGCCACCAAGACGCCCGCGCCAACCATCACCCCGACGGACGGGCCCTCGCCGACGCCCGCGCCGACGCGCACGCCGGATCCCTTTGCCGCGCAGCCGGAAGACGTGCACCTGGTGTGGTACGCGGATCCCGGGGCGCACATCGTGGTGGCCGTGCGGATCGTGCCCGGACGTAGCACCCCGCGCGTGGTGGGTGTGCTCGGGGAGCCGGATGTGCCGGGCGCGGACGCGTTCCATCTATCGGGGCCCACGGGCGTTGCATTGGACGAGCGCGGCTTCGCGTACGTAGCGGATACGGGCAACCACCGGCTGCTCGTGGTCGATTGGCGCGGCGCGGTCGTGGCGGAGCGCAACTCGCATCGGCCGCGTCGAGCCGTGGATCGGCACCCACGCCATACGAGACGGCATCGACATCGTCCACG
>JAJCYU010000049.1 GCA_029262755.1 Anaerolineae bacterium | reverse complement strand
TTGACCGTCTCCGATGAAGGGACGGCGCACGCAGGTGGGCTCAACACGTAGCGCGCGTCCCGTCACAACTCGCTTGCCGCGCATCACGCCCGCCGCTGGTTCGGGCTCGACCGGGAACCATCTCCCCAATTCGGAAGTCGCGACTCCCTCGGTTGGCGACACTGTTGCCGGTCGAGCCTTCAGCATTGCCGGTCGAGCCCTCAGCCCTGTTGCTGGATCTTCTTCCACGTGTCGCGCAGGCCGACGATGCGGTTGAGCACGGGCCGTTCGGCTGTCGCGTCCTCGTCGACCACGAAGTAGCCCGTGCGCTCCAGTTGCACGCGCGTACCCGGCTCCGCTTCCGCGAGAGAAGGCTCGACGAAGCCCTCGACGATGACAAGTGAGTCCGGGTTGAGGTTGTCCAGGAAATCGCCGTCATCCGGGACCGCGAGCGGATCGACCGTCGTGAAGAGCGTGTCGTACAGTCGGAATTCCGTGGGCACCGCGTGCGCCGCGGATAACCAGTGGATCGTGCCGCGCACCTTCCGGCCATCCGGCGCCTGTCCGCCGCGCGTCTCGCGATCGACGGTGGCGCGCAGTTCCACGATCTCGCCGCTTTCGGGATCCTTCACCGCTTCCGTGCACGTGATGAAGTAGCCGTAGCGCAGGCGGACCTCCCGCCCGACGGTCAGGCGCTTGAATTTGCGCGGCGGGTCCTCCATGAAGTCCGTGCGCTCGATCCAAAGCTCGCGGGAGAAGGGCAGCTGCCGCGTGCCCGCCGATTCGTCTTCGGGGTTGTTGATCGCTTCGAGATGGTCGACCTCGTCGGCCGGCCAGTTCTCGATCACGACCTTGAGCGGGTCGAGCACGCCGAGGCGGCGCTCGGCCGCCTTGTTGAGGATCTGGCGGATCCAGTACTCCATGCGTGCCAGCTCCACGACTCGGTCTCGTTTCGAGAGGCCGATGTCGTCGAGGAAGGTGCGGATGGCCTCGGGCGGCACGCCGCGACGGCGTAGGCCGGCGATCGTCGGCATGCGCGGGTCATCCCAGCCCGAGACGTGATTCTCGTTGACCAGTTGGGCGAGCTTGCGCTTGCTTGTGATCGTGTGGCTGACGTTGACGCGTGCGAACTCGATCTGACGCGGATGGTGAACGCCGAGCTGGTCCAGGAACCAGTCGTACAGCGGGCGGTGGTCCTCGAACTCCAGGGTGCACATGGAGTGCGTGACGCCCTCGATCGAGTCGGACTGCCCGTGCGCCCAGTCGTAGCTGGGGTAGATGTGCCAGCTTTCGCCCGTGCGGTGGTGGCTGGCGTGCAGGATGCGATACATGACGGGGTCGCGCAGGTTGATGTTGGGCGAAGCCATGTCGATCTTGGCGCGCACCGTGCGCGTGCCCTCCTCGAATTCGCCCTCGGCCATCCGGCCAAGCAGGTCGAGGTTCTCCTCGACGGAGCGGTTGCGGAAGGGGCTCTCGCGGCCGGGTTCGGTCAAGGTCCCCCGGTACGTGCGCATCTCGTCGGGCGATAGATCGCACACGTATGCTTTGCCGTCCTTGATCAGCTTCACGGTCCAGTCATAGAGCTGGTCAAAGTAATCCGACGCGAAGTACTCGTGCTCACCCCATTCGTAACCCAACCATCGCAGGTCGCGCTTGATGGCGTCGACGAAGGCCTGCTCTTCCTTGACGGGGTTCGTGTCGTCGAAGCGCAGATGGCAACGACCGCCGTTCTCCGAAGCGATGCCGAAGTCCATCGCGATCGCCTTGGCGTGACCCAAGTGCAGAAAGCCGTTGGGCTCTGGTGGGAAGCGAGTGACGACCTCGCCGTTCCACGTGCCCTTTTCGTTGTCCTCGGCGACGATCTGTCGAATGAAGTCGACGACGGCCGGCGCCTTGGTCTCGATGTCGGCGGCGGCGCGCTCGGCGTCGGTAGATGGCTGGCTCACAGGCGTGGCTCCGGTTCCGTGCGCCGCGAGTCGCGGCGCGGCAAGGCGAGGAAGTCGCGCATTATGACGGCTCGCGGGCTCCCCCTCCAATCACGGACGACCCGGATACACCACCTGAAGCCTCCGTATCGCCGTCCGAGTACGACTCCACGTCGAGCAAGTCGTCGTGCTGCGCGCCGTAGACAAGCAGCACGGTGCCGATCCGACGGAGGGCTTCGTCGACGCGGCGCACGTACTCGGTGCCCTGCTCTTCGCTCGGCACGTTGAGCCCGATCAACGTCAGATCGCTGCGCGCGCTGTGCGTTTCGAGGATGTCGGCGAAGGGCTGATCCGGCCTGTCTTTCACGATCACGATGGACTCGGCGTCCACGCGCGCTCGCGCCAGCAGATCCTCGGAGTGCAGGCGGGTCTGCTCGCGGCCCTCCTCGCCGTCGATCGCGCGCAGGACGCGGATGCGCGCGCCGGCCCAGGATCGATGCTGCCGGATCAGGTGGGCGATGAGCACCATCAGGTCCGCGTTGCCCCCGCGCCCACGCCACCAAACGTCGATAACGGCCCGGTTGCCGAAGCCGACGATGTCATCGACGTGCAACAAGAACACCGACTTTTCCAACGCGACCAGACCCCGGAGTAAGCGCAGTTGGGTGACGAGGCCGTCCGCGGTCTGGCTCCAGCCCATGAGCACCGCGTTGGGCTCGAGCCCGCCGATCCCGTGCGCCTGGCTGACGGTCAACGCGCCCGAAACGAAATCGTCGACGATGTCGACCTCCGCAAAGGCCTGCATCTGCCGGTTCCGAATGTACTCGCGGATCCGCCGGCGCGCGCCCTTGCGCAGGCCTTGCTCGGAGAGCTGCTGAAAATCGCCCACCAGCAATTGGAAGAACGAGACCACGCCCTGGCCGTGGCTGAGCCAGTCGGCCGTCTCGGTCAGCTGCTCGCGGTTATGCGGCTGCCCGGTGAAGACGAGGATGTTCGGGCGCCAGTTCTTCACGTGCCACTGCTCGCCCTCGAGGCGGAGCAGGGCGAAACGGGCCAAGGCGAACCAAAGGCCGCTGCGCAGATCGCCCCATGTGCTGGTCAGGCGGCGCCGCTCGAAGTAGAAGAAGACACCGTAGCTTGCGATGATCGCCAGGATCGTCGCACGCGGGTCGATCAAGAACATCGCGCCGTAGCAGCCGATAGCGCCGAGCAACGCTAGCCCCCAATGCACCCGGATGCGCGGGCGATAGCTGGGGTTGCCCACGAGGATCTCGATCGCGTGGGCGAGGTTCGTCATGCCGTAGGTGTTGAGGAAGAACAACGTGAGCGCGGGCGCCACAAAATCGAGATCGCCCATCCATACCACGGCGACCGCGATGGCCGTCGAGACCAGGACGGCCATCCGCGGCTCCGTCGGGCTGCCGAGGCGCGATCCGAGCACGTAGGGCACGAGTCGGTCTTGGGCCAGCGCTTGCAAGGTGCGCGGCGCGGCCAACACGCTGCCCAAGGCGGAGGAGAGCGTTGCCGACCAGACGCCGAGGAGGATCAGCGTCGGCCATCGGGCGATCTGGCCCATCACCATCTCGTCGGTGCGCAGAAGCTCCGGGCTGGCATGCGTGGCTAGCCACCAGATTGCGCCCAGGTAGATGGCAAACGTGACCAGGATCGAGGTTAGCGTGCCCAGCGGGATGCTGCGGCTCGGATCGCGCAGGTCGCCCGACATGCTCGCGCCCACGGTGATTCCGGTGACGGCCGGGAAGAAGAGCGCGAAGATCGTCCAAAAACTCTGGCCTTCCGAGTAATGGGGCGTTAGCGTGGGCGGGATCGATGCGCCCCAGCTGCCCATGAAGAAGGAGACGATGGCCGCCGCGAGCACGGCCAGCACGACGAACTGGATGCGCAGGGCGATATCGGCGCCCACGAACGCGATCACGCCGAACACGATCACGATGACCGTTGAGATCAGGCGCGGGTCGTAGCCTTCCATCGCGGGCAGGGTCATCAGTGCGGTCGTGAAGCCGATGACGTAAAATGCGACGGAAAGAGCTTGGGACAAATACAGCGGGATGCCGATGGCCCCGCCGATCTCGAGCCCGAGCGAGCGCGAGATAATGTAGTAGTTCCCGCCCGTTCCCACGCGCATGCTCGTGGCGATGGCCGAAAGCGATAGCCCCGTGAGCAACGTGATCAAATTCGAGATCACGACGATCACCAACGCCGCGGCCAGCCCCGCCTCGCCCACCACGATTCCGGTGCGCAAGAAGAGGATCAAGCCGAGAATGGTCAGGACGTTGGGCGTGAAGACCCCGGCGAAGGTGCCGAACCGACCCTTACCCGACTCCGCGGATGCCTTGGACCCGACCGCCACCGTGGGGGGAGCTTGAGCGGTCATGACAAGCATGCGATGATAGACGGTGTTCGAAGCGTGACAAGGACAAGGCCCCCAGGAGGGTGAACATGATCGGTGCGCGTTCGATGAGAGCCACGATGTGGAGCGCCGTGACGGCGCTTGCCGTAGCATTTTTCGCCGTGGCAGCCGGCCGCGCGACCGCGCAGGACGGACCTACCCATACCGTGGGCGATCCTTTCGTCGTGCTCGGCCTTCCGACGCTCGACGCGGCCGGCGCGCGTGCGCTTGCCCAGGCGTTGCCGGCCGAGGAAGAGGCGATCAACGCCGGCACGACGCGCGTGATGGTTCGGCTATCCGTTGCCGACGACCTGATTGAGCGCGGCCTCGCGGACGCTGTCCTCGGTCTGGCGTTCCAGGACAGCCTTCCCCCCTGGAAGGCGTGCTACCCGACCCTGGAAGAAGGGCACGTTTGGGCGCGTGATTACGCCGCACAGCACGCCGACTTGGTCGAGATCATCGATATCGGCGACAGTCGCTGCAAGGCGCAGGGCGGATGCACGACCCCGGGCGGCGACGCGATTCCCGGCGCCGATCTGCTCGTCGCGCGCGTGACGAACAAAGGCTCCTCCGCCGAGAAACGCGGCGTGATGTGGATCGACGGCGGATTGCACGCGCGCGAGATCGGCGGGCCCAAGCTGATGCAGGAAACCGTCCGCTACTTCGTCGAAGGCTACGGTGTCGACCCGCAGATCACATGGCTGCTCGATCACCACGAGCTGCATATCGGCCTCGCGAGCAATCCGGATGGCATCCAGCACGTGGAGCTCGGCGCCAACGAGCCCTACAACGATGCAGCCTGGCTGTGGCGCAAGAGCGGCAATCAAGGCGAAGCACCCGGTGACTGCGCCTGGCCGCCCACCGGCGGCAACCAATACGGCGTCGACCTGAACCGCAACCAGGCCTTCAAGTGGGACGAGGAGGGCCACAGCACGAACCCATGCGCGGCCACGTATCGCGGCGAAGCCCCGGCGTCCGAGCCGGAGATCGCCGCCTACGAGGACTACGTGCGCGGTCTCTTCCCCGACCAACGTGGGCCGGAGGACACGGACGCGGCCCCCGACGACACCACGGGCCTGATGATCAACTTCCACGCCGCGACCTATCCCGGCACCGTGCTCGTGCCGTGGGGCTGGACCACAGAGCGCGCGCCCAACGATGCCGACCTGCTGGCCATCGGCCAGCGCTACGCGGGCAGCAACGGCTACAACGTCCAATACGCGCTCTACCCGGTCAGCGGCAACACGCGGGACTGGGGCTACGGCGAGCTGGGCATCCCGGCCTACGTGATCGAGCTGCAGTTCAGCGGCTTCATCGCACCCTGCGACGAGCTGCGCGGCGTCATGGACCAGAACTTGGACGCCATCGCACGCTCCCTGGCCATCACGGACCGGCCCTACCGCCGCATCCGGGGCCCGGAGATCACGCGCCTCGTCGCACCGGAGAGCGTGATCGTCGGCCGGACGGCCACCCTGCGCGCCCGCGCCACCGAGCTGCGCTCCGGCCGCGGCACGATCGCAGCGGTCGAGGCCGTCGTCGCGCGCGCAGGCGGGACGTCGGGCGCAGACTGGCTGCCCGGCCCGATGACCGCCCTCGGCGAGGGCATCCAAGCGGAGGCCGCGGACGGGGAATTCGACGAGCGCTCCGAGAACATTCGCGTTGCGCTCGACACAACCGGCATGGAGCCGGGTCGCTACCTCGTCGCCCTACGCGGCGCCGACGCGGAGGGCCACTGGGGTCCGCCCGTGACCGCATGGCTCACCGTAACCGCCGGTACGCAACAGAGCGTGGGCGCCGTCGCGGGACCGCCGGCCCATCAGCGAGCGCTCGACCCGCGACGTCCGGACGGTGCCCCGGCGCCCTAAGGGCGACTCATTGACGCGCGCGGGCCGCGCGATCGAGCGAAGCGAGGGTTCGCCGACAGAGAGTCCGGGTCGCCGGCAGACCGCCGCGGCCCTGAACGACCGCCAGCCAACACGACCGCCAGCCAACACGCTTGACCCAATCGACACCGACCCAATCGACATAAGCGCGGCTGGCACCAACGCGACCGATTACCGACGCAATTGACGAGTAGAACGCGAACGATCCCACAGCCGTGCGTGGGATCGTTCGTGTATCTCGTTTCCGCCTTGCACCCGCGCTACGCGATTACTCCGCGTTGCGCGCCGTGTACGGCATGTAGATCGGCCCTCCGTCCGCGCGTTCGAGCCAACGTACGATCGCGCGGTCTTCGCCGTCGCGCGGGAAGCTGTACAGCAGTCCGTAGTCCGCGTCGGCCGGACACGCGGCGTCGAGCGTGACGGAGTAGGCGATCTCATCGGTATTCGGCGGGACCGTGAGGCGGCGGCCAGGCTGGTCGATGCGCTCGCCGTCCGGCCCGCGGACCGCAATGCACGCGTGCTCGTCCTGCTCGAAGGTGAAGAGCGCGCCATCCGCAGCGCCGTCGGGCGCCAGATCCTCGCCCGGGTAGTCCGCGGTGACCGGGTGCACGTTGAAGGCATCACGTATGCGCACGGCGTAGTCGAAGGACTCCTCGCCCGATTCCGGATCGATGAGCGTCTCTTCCGCGCGCATGGGGATCACCGTGACGCTCTCGTCCAGATCCCAGCGCAAGGCGGGTGGATCGGGCAGCGCGCGGGTCGTGTCGGGCTCGAGCGTGCCGGGGATCGGCGGCGTGTTCAGCACGCGCCAATCGCCCGCGCCGAATCCGCCGCGCCAGTCCGGCCCGTGCACCGTGGTCAGGATGCGGTCGATGGTCCCGTCGCGGTCCAGGTCGAGCAGCACGTCGATCGCGGCCTCCGGTGCGAGGTGGCGCCGGGCGGCGGTCTGCACGTGGAACTCGATCCACGTCGGCGCCTCTGGATCGGGCTCCGTCGACGGGTCTTCCGGCGGCGCTTGCCCGAAGCGCAGCCCGACGGCCGCGATGTCGAGGGTCGGCGGGAAGGCCGCCTTCGCGGTGCCCGCGCCGGTGGTTCCGCCCGATTCGATGGCGTCCACGCCGCCGATCCGCGACACCTCGAGCTCGCCCGTGCCGGCGCAGGTATTCGGCGAAGGCACGAGGATCGGTTCGGCGCCGGCGGTGACAGGGTGTGCGGACGAGGCGAAGGGCGCCATGCACGATCCGGGACGGGGCGTGACACGCAACGGAATCACGCGCGTTCCGCCGGGTCCGGACGCCACGGCGCCGGCCGCATCGATCTCCCGCAGCACGACGTGACCATCGAGCGTGGCGGCGGTCAAGCGTGCCGGGTCGTTCACAGCCCGACCGTCGTGCAGGGTCCAGGGCGCGAGCGCGCTCGGCTCGAATTGCAGGGTGACGTCGAGGCTCGTGGGGCCGGCAGCACCGGCGGCGACGACGTTCGGCGCGACGGTGACCGATGCGCCCGCAAGCGCTTCGCTCGAACGCTCGAAGGCTGCGGCATAGCGCTTCGTCGCATCGTCGAACTCCAGGGTGAGCCGCCGTACGAGGCCGCCGCTCCCGGTAATCGTCTCTATGCCCGTAACTCGCGGCGCCCCCACGTCGATGCCCGCCGGGCCGTCGTCGTGCGGTGCGGCGCCGGCCGGCCGTAGGGCCGACCACGCCGCGACGTCGGGCTCGGCGTCCGCGTCGACCAGCCCCGCGCCCTGGCGCGAGACCGGCGCCGGCGCACCGCCGGCAAGCCGCACACCGGGCTCGGCGTTCGCGGCGATCATCGCCGTCAACGCGCCGCCGCTCCAGTCCTTGCCCTCCTGTGCCCGCCACTGCGCCACCTTCACCGCAAGCGCGGCCACGCGTGCCGCGGCCGGAGCGGTGCCGTCGACGGTCCGCGTGCCGTCGCCGCCACCTGCGACGGGGGCGAGGACGTTCGCGCCGTCGGCCACGACGTCCGGCGCGAAGCCGCCGCCGCGTGCGGGGCCGCGCGCGCTCGAGGGCAACAGCAGGCCGGAGAGGGAGATCTCGTAGTCGGGATCGAGCAACACGGTGACCGCGACGCCGTCTTCCACCAGTTGGCGCAGTTGGAGCCCGGGAGGCCGGTCGACCATGAGGCTCGGGATGCCGGGCGGGGTGTTGCCGCCGCGCGGGTTCGTCTTGCCACGTTGGTCGGTGAAGAGCAGAGCCGCGACGGCGCCCTTGGCCTCGGCATTGTTCACCTTGTCGGCGAAGGCGCACGTACCGCGCTCGATCAACGCGATCTTCTCCGTAACGTCCTGGGCCGGCTCGCTCGGCGACCCGTCGTCCTCATTGCAGGCAAGACCGTACCAGGCGAGCGTACCGCTGATCGCGCCCGTGCTCGCGAGCGTGGCCCACGGGTCCTGCGCCTCGACGGCTTCCATCTCAAGCATCGCGGGGCCGTCGTCGCCGATCCAGTCGGCACGGATGCCCCAGGTCGTATCGTCGGGGCCGAAGGCGGCGCCCACCGCGAGCGCCGCACGCGCCGTGCTCGGCGCGGAGGCGGCGAAAGGCACGTCGCCGGAGTCGCCGGCCGGCGCGATCACCGCGACACCGACGGCCGACGCGGCATCGACGGCATCGTCCAACAACGCTGCCCCGCCCCCCCAAGCTGCACCCGAGGGGAGGATGAGCACGTCGATCGCGCCTTCAGGCGCCGTGCCCGGTACGGGGAGCCCGCTGTTGTGCCGCACGACCCAGTCGATTGCGGCGATGTGCAGCGCGGATGTGGACTCGACGCCGAGCGGGCTGCCGAAGATGTCGAGCGCGACGATGCCGGCGCCCGGCGCGCCGGTAGCCACGATACCGGCCGATGCGGTGCCGGAGCCGCCCGCTTCGTCGAGCGGATCATCGTCCGGCTCCGGCGAGGCGCTGCACAACTCGTCGGCGGGCACGGGGTTGGGGCACGCGGCGGTGTAGCGTGGCCCGGCCAGATCGTAGCCGCCGACCACGCGCGCGGTCGGAAAACTGCCGGCTTCCACGACGCCCGGATCGTTGGCCGTGAAGGCCTCCGCATCGCCTGCGCCGCCGAAGGCCGCGTGCAGGTAATCGACACCGGTGCCCGCGACCGCGACGAGCATGCCGCTGCCGTCGAGGGTGGGCGGATCCTGGGCGATGGCCGCGGGTGCGTCGAGCAGGCGCGTCGACGGCAGAACGCCGGTGCGCTCAACGAACCGTCCCGTCATCGAGGAAACGGCGGAACCGAACGCGGAATCGAAGACCGGTGGCGCTACCGTCGCCGGCGCGTGCACGAGCGGTGCGCGCCAGACGCCCTGTACGCCCGGCACGCGGGCGATCGATGCGACCTGCGAGGGCGGAGCGATCACCAGCAGCGCGTTCAGCGCAGCCCGATACCCGTCCACCACCTGAGCGCCGGCCGCCTCGACGGCCGCGGTCACCACGTGTTGGCGCTTCGCGAGGGCCGTGTCGACGGCCGTCGCTTGCGCGATCGTCGCTGTGTCGAGCGTGCGCGCGATCGTCGCGCGGTCGCCGGCGACGGCCGCCGCAACAGGCGCACCGTCCAGGACCACGAGCCATGCGGCCACAGCGTCGTGCGCAGACGTGGAATTCATCCGCGCGGCCGCGCCGGGCGTCGTG
>JAJCYU010000048.1 GCA_029262755.1 Anaerolineae bacterium | reverse complement strand
TACAAGTGGCATCCACGGAACAGGAGAATGTTGGTGAAGAGCCCGACCCGCATCGTGTGTCTGGGAGGCGGCTATGTCGCTACCCGGCTGGTTCGTAGCTTGAGGACTTCCATAAAAAAAGGTCGTGTCGAAGTCACCATTGTCGACCGCAACAACTATCACACCTTTCATGGCCTGATCGCTGAAACCTTGACCGGGCATATACAACCATTCAACATCACCAGTCCGGCACGTAGATTGTTTGCCGGCGCGGCGCTTCACCAAGCGGAAATCGAGTCCATCGACACGGCCGCCCAGACCGTCACCACCCGCCGCGCGCTGGATGGGCGGGAGTATGTGCTTTCCTACGATCACCTGGTCGTCTCGCTCGGCTCCGTGGACGATCTTTCGCGCTATTCGGGTATTGCCGAGCACACCTTTCGCCTGAAAGCCTATTGGGACTGTTTTCGCCTGCGCAGCCATATCCTGACCATGCTCGATCTGGCTGAAATCGAAGCGGACGAACGCGAACGCCGGCGCCTGCTGACCTTCGTCGTGGCCGGCGGCAACTATGCGGGCGTCGAGGTGGCCACCGAGCTTGTCGATTTCTTCCGCGTGCTGACCCGCAAGGAGTATGCACGCATCGACCATGAAGAGGTGCGCGTGGTCCTCGTGCACAACGGCGAACACATCCTGCCTGAACTGAGGGAACGTTTTCCCGGACTGGTGAACTATGCAGAGAGATTCGTGCAGGAGTCCGGTCTTGAGCTGCACCTGGGAACGCGCGTGGAATCGGCCACCGCTGAAGAGGTCATGTTCAGTAGCGGCGAGACGATCTCCACGCGGACCATCATCAGCTGTACCGGAACCGCCCAATCCCCGCTGCTCGATCAACTGGAATGCGAGCGCGACGACGGCGGCCGGCTGATCACGGACCCCTACCTGAGACTCCCGGGGCACGACAACATCTGGGCCGGCGGCGACTGTGCCGCGGTCCCCCATCCGCGCGGCGGCTATTGTCCGCCACTGGCGACGTTCGCGATGAATGCCGGCACCCAGATCGGCAGGAACCTGCGCTTGTTGAGCCTTGCCCAGCCTCCAAGACCCTACCGTTTCACCGGACTGGGAGATGCCTGTTCCCTGGGCAGCCGGCGCGCCGTGGGACAGTTGCTGGACAGAGTTCAATTCAAGGGCTTTGCCGCCTGGCTCATCTGGCGCGCGTTCATGCTGATCTATCTGCCGACCTGGGACCGTCGCGTGCGCACCCTGCTCGACTGGTGTGTAGCGCCATTCTTTGGCCGAGATATCGTGGCCGTGCGTCCCGATCAAACCCTCGGGATCGAGGAGAGCCTGTATGAGCCCGGGCAAACGATCGTAAAACAAGGTGAAGCCGGCGACTGCATGTACATCATCCAGCAGGGCGAAGTTGAAGTACTTCAAAACGAGAACGGTGTGGAAGAGCTGATTGGCACCTTGTCCGAAGGCAAGCATTTTGGCGAGTCGGTGTTCCACCGGGGCCGGCGGACGGCCTCGGTACGCGCCAAGGGGCGAGTGCGGGTCCTGAAGATCAAACAAGGGGCGGCGGAAGTGCTGACCGGATCGGTGCGCGCGCTGTCCAATACCCGCGGGCGGCCGGAACTGGATAGCGATTCGATGCAAGAGGAAATCGTTTACACAACTTGAGGAGAATGATGTGTCGATCCATGAATCCTTGGTTTCCCTGCAAGTCAAGGACTTGCAGAGCCTGGAGCAATATCTTGAAGCGGTCCGATTTGCAGCGGGCAGTTGCATCTTCAATGCCGGCGAGGAGGGCGATTGCTGCTATTTCATCGACGAAGGCACCGTGCGCGTGGAACTGCCGCACCCTGAACTCGATTCGGACGGCGTTCTGGGCTTTCTCGAAAAGGGTGCGGTGATGGGTGAGCTGGCCCTGCTCGACAGCCAGCCGCGCTCGGCCAGCGCCTATGCACACAGCGATGTCGAGTGCCGCAAGCTGAGCACGGAGGTGCTGGAGACACTGACGCGCGAAGACCCGCGCGTCGGCTTAGCCCTGGTTTCCGCGTTGGGTCAGGGGGCAGCTATGAAACTGCGGTCCGCCAACAAGCTGCTTTCCAGCATGATTGTGTCCGGCAACGACAGCGAGGTTGACGAGCTGATCGATCAGGCCCTCGAGGCGCAGAAGGTGATCGCCGACTGGCCGGAAGACAAGATCGATGCGCTGCTGACCGCGATTGCGCAAGGCTTTGCCGAGAAGGCGCAGGAACACGCCGAACTAGCCGTGCGTGTCACGCGTATGGGCAATGTTCACGACAAGACCGCCAAGAACAACTTGGCCGCGCTCGGCGTGCTGGAATCCCTGCTCGGACGACCGGCCAGTGGCATCGTCGCCCGCGATCAGGACCGCCTCGTCCACGACTTCGCTGCGCCGGTCGGCATCGTGTTCGGCATGATTCCGATCACCAACCCGGTCGCCACCGCGGTCTTCAAGGCGTTGATCTGTATAAAGTCGCGCAATGCGCTGATTCTCAGCTTTCACCGCACCGCGCGCGACGTCGCCGAAGAGGTCGGTCCGTTGGTACAACAGATCCTCCGCAGCGAGGGCGCACCCGAACATCTCGTGCAATGGGTCCGACACCGCAGCTCGCGCAAGAAGACGGAGTTGTTCATGCAGCATGACAAGGTGTCCCTGATTCTGGCCACCGGCGGCGCCAGCATGGTCAAGGCCGCCTACAGCTCGGGGACACCGGCGCTCGGCGTAGGGCCGGCCAACGCGCCGGCCCTGATCTGTTCCGATGCCGATGCGGACCAGGCGGCCGCCAGCGTCGTACTCAGCAAGTCCTTCGACAACGGCTTGATCTGCGGCGCCGAGCACAATCTGGTGGTCGTGGCGTCCATCCGTGATGCCTTCGTCAATAGCTTGCAAGAGCAGGGAGCCGCGGTACTAGATGCGGAGGAAACCGCCCGCTTTACCGAGAAGGCGGTGCTCGCGGACGGGAGCAGCTTTCGTCGCCGCCTGATCGGCAAGGACCCGTCCTACGTGGCCGAATTCACGTCCATCCAGAGAGACTATCCGATCCGGTTGATCGTCGTCCCGACCAAGGGCGTCCACTCGGAAAACATCTATGCTCGCGAGAAGATGATCCCCGTGCTCAGTCTGTTCACGGTGGAAGATGAGCAGCAGGGCATGGAGATCTCCGCGCAGTTACTCCAGCTGGAGGGTATCGGCCATACCGCGATCATCCACTCCAAGAACGACGCATGGGTGCAGCAGTACAGTCGCTTGATGCCCGCGAGCCGGATCCTGGTCAACAGCCCGGGTTCCCACGGCGTTGTCGGCTTGACCAGCGGTCTGATCCCGTCGCTGACCCTCGGCTGCGGTACGTTCGGCAACAACTCGACGACCGACAACGTGACCTATACCAACCTGCTCAACATCAAGCGGGTCGCCTATCTCAGGGAGCCGAAGGTGGCGCCCTAGGCATGGGCGGCTCTCGGCGCGGCCGAAGGAGCCGTGCGGAATCGTCGTTGAAAAGACTGGGGTCGGTGTTGCAGCGCGCGCCGTCGTCGATGACCTCGTGCGTCTGACCCGGACCGCCGGCCACCGGCATGCACGCCAACTCCGCGTGCGAGGCGAACGCCTCGGCGAAGAAGT
>JAJCYU010000047.1 GCA_029262755.1 Anaerolineae bacterium | reverse complement strand
GTTGAGTTTTCGGGGATGATCGCCCGGACAACGAGGTAATCGAACAGATCCTCCCCGATCGACTCGGAGCCGACGATGATGTACGGCTCGAGCCCGGCACCGGACCCGCCGCCCGAGCCCACAACGTCCACCCCGCCGCCGGGCCGGTGCAAGGTCCAGAGACCGCCGCCAGCCGTCACGCCGATGCCCGCGTTGGCACCAGGCGGCTCGCTGAACGGGTTGGAGTCCATATCCGTGAGCGGCACACCGTTGACCAGTCGCCATGTCACGGATCGGCACGCGCCGCCGAGCTCGATACCGTGCCACCCGACCGCACGGGCGAGCATCCCGCCCGCCTTGTATCGGCGATAGAACGATTCAGCGAGGGCGGACGCCCGCTCAGCCGGGTCGTTCTCCCCGTCTTCGATCGGGGCGTTGTCGTTCAGGAAGACGGTGGCCCCGGTGGCGTCGGGGAAGCCCGCGTCGGTCGCGGTGTAGGTCGCCGCCTCGATCACCGGGTCGCCGTCGCCATTGTTGCGGAAGATCACCGAGACCGACCGGGGCACCGGGTGGTTGATCCAATCCAGACCCGGCGACACGTCCACATGGTGCCCGGTCGTGCCGGTGCTGGCGTACAGGGCGCTGCCCGAGATGATGTAGTCGTTGAGTTCGGACAGAACGTCGATGGCCCGCCGCTGATCGTCGTATTCGACCGAGCCGCCGCCGTTGATCCCGTAGACGTATACGCGGCCCGTCTCGCGGAGCACCGTGTCCGCCCAAGCCGTGGCCGGTGACGCCTGCGAGCGGATGTCATAGGGCATCCACCCGTCATCGGGTGCGGTGAACGACACGGGCAGCCCAGCGATGAGCAACAGGTCCGTGAGCACCGCGTCCGCGTCGCGGGTCAGCCCGCCGCCCTCGTCTTGGGTGAGGTTGTAGCTGAACGCCGCCGGGCGGGTGTGGGCGTCGCGTCGGGCGCAGTAGATCGGGAGCCGGTACAACCCGCCGCCGACCGATCCCCGGTTCGTGGTGAGGATCGGGGTGGGCGGTCCGAGCCGCATTTTCTTGATCGAGAGTGTGCCAACTTCCGATGTCAGGTTGAGGATGGCGTCCGAGTTCCGCAGCTCCGCCGCGATGTCCCCGGCCACGTCAGATCCGATAACCAGCAAACTACCCTCGGCCCATCGGGATGCCCCGGTCGGCCAGTGCAAATAGTTGAAATCGCTAGGGTTGTATCCGAACGAGAGCAGATGGGCGGACAACGCGGGATCGGGGTTGACAGCCGCGATTGTTTCGGACCCGACCGTGAGCGACATGGTTGGCTGCAGATGGGCCATTAGAAAATACCCCTTGATCCGAGCTGGGGCGTTCCGGTATGGTGATAGACGGAAGGCGGGTTGTCATGGGCAGCGGAGCAAGAGCGTTTGAACGAGCGACCGGGCGTGATCCGAGACCGTCGCCGCCGTCGCTGCGGCGCACGTCGTTCGGTGTGGCCCCGCGATACCGGGCAGCTCCGATCTACACACCGAGCGTTCGGGCTGTGGTGATCGCGGTGGGGATCATCGCCATGTCGGCTAACTTCATGCTCCCCGCGACCGACGTTGCGACCAAGAGCACGTTCCTCTCGCACACTGGTGCCGAAAAGGCAATCGTTCCCGAACTCGGGTGGGTCTCGTTTGAGTACGAAGCGTCGAGGCGGGTTCCGTTCACAGATCTGTTTATCTGTGAGGGCGACATAGTTACCGGCGTGTTCGCTCGGACGAACTACATTGAGACCGCGAAGGCATCCGCATGGATCGCCTTGGGCGTGGCGTTTCTCGCCATGCTCATGCCAGGCAAGGGCCGTCACACCCACACCCCGCTGTCGATGGATGGGTCTGCGTCTGCAACCGCGTAGCCATCGTCGATCATCGGCTGGTACGGTGCCGCGATCGCCTGCGAACCGTCATACACCGCGACTGTTGCCGCCCCGGTCGTTGCGTACGTCACCGACTGATCCTTGGTGAATGCCGCGTCGGACGGGTCATAAAGAAGCTCGACGACATAGAGATACCGCAGCCCATACTCGACTGTCGCGCCGTCCGCCATCGGGCGCGGTTCAAACGTCTTGATGTTCCGCTTGAGCAGCCGGTACTTCCGTGACGTGTCAGCGAGGATCGGCGGAACGTACGGCTCGGGCTGGGCACCCACCCGCCACATTTCGCCAGAGTGTGTTTCAAGGACGCGGGGTGATCCGAGCTGAATCGATCTGTCGCTTGCGTCCGGGTCCGCGATCGGGACTGTAACCGTGTTGGGGATCACGTCCTCTGAGAACGTGGTCTTCAGGCGGGTATACATCGTGGCCCCGACCTGATCTTCGGACAGCATATTGTCACCGTCCGTGCTGTCGTCGTTGTCACCCAGGAACAAGTCGAGGGTGGTCCCGTCATAATCGCTCGGCAGCGCCGCAACGGTCACGTCCACCGCATTGATTGCAGATGCGTCGGTGAAGTTCTCTTTGTAGCCGTCCCCGTCCGTGTCCACCAGATTCGTCGTTCGGCTGTATCGGCCCACCGTCGCGGACGCCAGATCGGTGGAGTCCGTTGGGCTGCCGTCGTCCGGTGCATGGAACATCGCCTGCACAGCCGCCCGCACAAGCGCCTGCCCGTATGCGTTGACCTGGCGGAACCGGCCATTTGCGGGAAGGGTTCCCGATGACGCCGCGATCGCACGGAACAGACCAGTCGCGGCAAGGTCATACCGGGAATCCCTCCCGTTCGATCCCGTCCGGTTCTGTGCGGTCACCTGAATAGACACCGCGTTCGATCCGAACACGTCCTCAGTGACCACGATCCCAGTGACGGCATCGTTCGTGAGTCGTGCGTTTATCAGATCCCATGCGGTCTCAACCAGCGTCGTCTTGGGGTAGTACTTGTCCGCCTCGACCCGGAGGCTGATCTGCTTCGTCCTGGTCGCGTTCACGCCAACGGTGGACACGCTCACCTGCATGTCCGCCTTCAAGATCCCCACCGGGTACGGCCTGTAGCCCTCCACGTCCACCGAGCGATACACCAGCGTGTTGCCGTCCTCGGACACCAAGAACTCGAGGTTCTGCCGCTGGAAGCCCGCCAACTCAAGCGGCAGGACGTAGTGCCGGAATAGGTCCGGGTTCACGTCCTGGAACTTCCCGTTCAGCACCAGAGCGCCCGAGACCTGCCGCGTCGTCCGCTCCCGGTTGTCGATGCTGAACGTCTGCGAGAAGCGGTGCGAGAGGATCACCGGGTCCGAGGTATCGGTATCGACCTCGGGCGGCTCCAACCATTCGAGGATCAGCGACACCGGCGCGGCCTTGCCGCCGATCATCTTGGGGATCGTCACGTTGCTCGGGAACGGACCCGACCCGGCATCGAACTGGGCGCTCCCGTCGTCGCCGGGATCACCGCCCCCACCGCTCGCCCCGATGCTGGCCCACGTTGTGCCAGCGATCGTGATGGTCAGTGCCTTGCGGGGCACCAGTAGATCCGCCTGCGCGGCCTTCAACTCGGCAACGAAGTCGGCGCTGTTCTCGTCCTGTATCCACCCGCTGACGCTCACGCGCTTGCGGACGCCGATCTGGATGACCCCGGACGGGTCATACTCCGCGTCTGCGGCGAGGCTGTTGAGGGTCACGTTCCCGATCGTGACGCCGTTGTATGTGACGACGGTTGCACTCATCGGATTCGGTCCTCCAGGTTGCTGAGGATCTTGAAGAACGGCAGGCCGGGGAACGCATAGGACGCATAGGTGCTGAGGACCGACGCGGGGTCGATGTCTGGGCCAGCATTGACGCCGCCTGCGACCAACGATTCCATAGCCTCGGCAAACGTGCTCTCGTCAACGGCCCCGAAGAACTTGCCAGCCCGTAGGATGGCTTCCACCAGATCGCCGATGACGGGGTTGATCTTCCGCAGCAACTCGGCCTGCAATTCGTTGACCTCGTTGGAGACCGTTGACCCGAGCACACCGCTGATCGCCAGCGACGTGTCGCGTTGCTTGGACAGCTCCCGCGCCGACTCGCCCAACAGCGAGCCCCGCGTGATCGCCCGTTCACGCTGGGCGATGTCCCGCTCCAACGCCACGATCGAGAGTTCGGGCGAGAACTGAGCGCCCGCCCCCAGTTGTTTGCTGATCCGCTTGTCCACACCCTTGGTCAGAGCCCCGACCGTGACCTTTGCGACGGCGGCTGTTGCCGCAACCCCGATCGCAGCCATCGCAACCGGACCGAGTGATAATCCAGCCCCTGCGGGGATCGCAGATATGGCGGTCCCCGGAATCCGACGCGCCCCCCCGGTCCCGCCCGAGGGCAGGGCAAGGCGAGACTCAGGGAGTGCGGCGCGTCGGATTCCAACATGGGCAACACCGGATACGGCTCCGTGTACGCCCCCACTAAATGCTGACGACCCAACCATTGATGCGGCGTGCCGACCTGCGATCCCAGAACCGATTGCTGCGGCTGGGGAAAACGCAGAATTCAGTTTGCTAGATAGGTTGTTGATCTGGCTGACGACGGGGAAGTTGATCCTGCTGATCGCGCCTTTGATTGCCTCCGCGATCCCAGCCGCATCACTGTGAACCCTACTGCTGTCCGACGCGCGACCGCCACCGGAGCGACCGCGACCCGTCCGCTTCTCGCCGTCCGTCGCCTTCCGGTTCGATGCTTCGATGTCGCTCTGCAGCGCGTCCTCATCGACGCGAAGCTGGATCACACCCGACAGTTGCAGCTCATCGCTCACGACGCCGACCCCCGATCTACGCCGGTGCCGTCGTCACCCTTGGGAATGAACGCAGCCGGGGTTGCGACGCCCCAGGTATATTCGATGTACTTGCCCATGCCCCAACCATCGCCGCCGCCCTGTTCCTGCGTGATCCGCCGGGCCGACGACCCGCCAGCGAACGTCAGGCACTCATCAAGCGAGCCGTTCAGGAACGAATGCAGCAACGCCACATGGACCTTCCCGGCAGCCTCGAGCACCATGCCGGTCAGCGCCGATTGGTCGCGGGCCTCGTCAAGCGTTGAGAACACCCCGATGTCGGCGCGGAGCGTGCCGCGAATCAGCAGCCCGTCCACCTTCGTTTCGGGTCCGAGCATGAACCGGCACGCATACTCGCTGAGCGGCCACATGGGGTAATCGAACGCGGTGACCACGGTGTTTGCACCGGACCACAGGGACGAAACGTCCGTGCGTGCGATCAACCGGGCCTTTGCGTTATCGCAGATGTCTTCGATCACACCCATTACGCCCTCGCCGCCGCTGCCCGCTGCTTGTCGCGTGCCGCCATGTCCTTCATCGTTTCCTCGGCCACCAGATCGCCGTACTCGCCCCCGCTATCCATGTGCCGGATCGCCGCACGAACATCGGGCGGTGCGTTGCCGCTGGCGTACTGGCCCGCGATGGCGCGGTCGATGATCGCACGCGCCCGGACCCTTGCCTCGTTGGCGTGCAACCCGACCATCCATTGAGCCTCCGTCACACCCCGGGGGCGGATCGCAAAGCCGTACGCCCGGCTCAGGTCCGCGTACCGCCGAACGATTTTCCCAACTGGTCCACCCACTTCTGGATGCGGAGATGGACCTGATAGATCTGCGTGTTGGTCGGAACGTGTGTCGTTCTCGGTGTGCCCGTCAACCAGAACCCGCCGTGGTGGGTCATGATCCGGGCGATGTCTTGGATGCCAGCGTTGGACAGCGGAACCTCGTTGCCGTCCGCGTCCACCTGGGTTTCCGCCCACGCTTCGATATCGAGCTGCAACCCGAGCGGGTCCGACGCCTCGTAGTACGCCTCGTCTTTGGCGTACATCACGATCAGGTCGTCCGTCGTCTCCGCCGTGATCTCGCTGGGCACCGCACCGGAAGCCTTCCCGCAGCACGCCTCGCCCGTGATGACCGGACGCGGTTGCCGGGCCGATACATCGACGTGCATCGTCTGCGAGCCCGGAATGCCAGCCGCGATCGGTTGCGTGTCCGGGGCCGACGACATGCCGAAACTCGCCGGTGTGTTCCTGTTCTGATCCATCCTGCCCTGCCTTTCTTATGCGCCGCTGATCGTGTTGCGCGTGTACACCTTCCATGTACCCGAGACGTTCTTTGAGTAGCACTTCATCGTGATCGCCAGCAGCGACGCCTTGTTGCCGATTTCGCGGATCTCGATATCCGTTTCGTCGTCCGCGATCGCGTCATGGAACTCAAACTCCTTGAGCCCGCTGTTCGCGGTCAACTTTGTGGGGGTGAGTTTCAGTGTCCGCGTCTCGCTGTTGTCCGCACGCCGCAGGTAGCCGGGCCGCTGGGCCTCGCCCTCGCCAGCGAGCGTCTGGTAGCCCTTGAGGCGGGCACGCAGCTTGTTCAGGATCGCTTCGTCCCGTGCCTGGAGCACAAGGCTGACCAGCGCGTACGAATCCTTTGTCACCTCATCGACCGCCATGCCGCCAGCCGAATCGTCGTTGATCTTCTCGCTCGGCTCGATCATCGTGACGGTGCCGAGCACGTTGCCGTCTGTGCGGCCAACGTCCTCCCCGTCATAGGTGATCGTGACCGGGCCTGCGATGTGGAGTGATGCCGCCATGATCTACGCTCCCGCGAATGTGACCTTGAGTTCTTCGATGTTCCCCGGTGTCGCCCGAACGATGGGGCGGGCCGGGACCGTGACGCCCTGCACGATCGCGTAGTCGTAACCTGGGATCAGCTTCTCGTTCCATCCGCCACGGGCCGCGTCGGTCAGGGGGATGTAGTTCGGACCCGATGTGCTGAACCCGTCGTGGTGGTACTTCGCGTAGGGCAGGGGTGAGCCAACCTTGATCGTGAGCAGCCCGTCCGAGTAATCGACCACGGACACGAACGAAGCCATCGCGGCCCCGTTGTCCCGGAGCGGCTGCCCGCCCTTGCGGGTGCGGTTGCTGGGCACGCCGCCCGCGACCTCCGCCGCCTTCTTCTTCTTTGATTCGGCCTGCCGGTGCCGCCTCGCTCGGGTCGATCGGTTGATCTTCCCGCTGGCGTGCTCTCTGTCCGCCCGTGCGATCGACTTGTCCGCCTTGCCCTCGATATCCGCCGCACGCGCCCGACGCGATTTCACGCCGGTGCGGGCCGTCACAGCGGCGACCTTGCCGTCGTCGTTGACCCACAACGGAGCCCATGTGACTTCCTCATCGCCGCCGTCGGCGAACCGGGCCTGCGTCTGCGAGACGAGCACAGCACCCATCGACTCGCCGACGGAACGCATCTGCGGCTCGATCTGCGCCAGCAGCTTGCCCCGAAGGCCCGCCGTGTCGATCTTGATGCCGGTCGCTTTGAACTTCATTCGGCCAGCCTCCCCGCCGGGTACAGGGCGCTGGAACTGATCGGCAGGTTGGACGGGCGGAGCCTGACCGGCACCGCGTACGCCTCGGGGAGCTGTGCGTCCGCGTTCTGGACCGCATCGAACACCCGCGTGCCCTTGCGGAGCTCGTCAACCATGTCCATCGCGTCGTCGTATTGCGACTGGACAACGCCCGGCATATCGCGGGCACGGCGGGCGAACAGGTGCTTGATGGCGATGTCGCACACCAGCCGCTTGAGCAGCGGGCTGCCGTCCGAGATGATGGTCGCCATCTGCGTGGTGGTGTAGGACTGGCCCTGATAGATCGCGGACTGAATGAACCCGGTGGCATCCTCGAGCATCGCGTTCAGGATCGCGTTCCCGGCGAGCGTCCCGGCGGTGTCGTCGTCGCTGACGAGTTGGGCCAGCGTCCGCACGTCGTAGCGCGTCTGCATGTCCGAGATGGATGCCCACTGGTCTGCCATTAGGATATGAACCTGAACAGGGCGTTGGCGCTGGTGGGCGTGCCGCCCGCGCCCGCGTCGATGTCGAAATCAAACCCGATCTTGTCCGGCTGCCCCATGTCTTTGATGTACGCGATGGCGTTGTCCCCGTCCGCGTCCGCACCGTTCTCGATAACGGGCAGGGCGTCCGCGTACGCCTCTGCGACCGGACCGCCCGAAGCCGTCCCGAGCGACCATGCGTACCGCTCGGTGTTGAGCACGGTCATCGCCGCCGTCCCGGTCGTGTTGCCGAGAGTCGCGGTGAACTCCGCGATAACCGCGATGTCATACACCACGGCCTCGATACCGTCCGTTGTCACGGACTGCGCCCACGCGCCCAGCAACCGGAACTTGAATGTGTCCGCCGCTGAGCCGATGCCGTACGCACGGATCGGGAACAGCCCGATGTGGCCGAACGAGTCATGGAACCAATCGGGCAACGACCCCTCGGCGAGCTGGGTGCCGGGGGTGACGGCGTAGTCCGTCGTCGCTACGTTCGCTTCCCTCGCCCTGCGGAGTTTGGATGCGGCTCCCGGTCCGTATGAATCTGGCATGATCCGCCCTCCTGTTCGCTGGTGAAAACGCCGCACGCCCGGTTTCCCGGGCGCGGGCGGTGCCGCTGAGTTTGGTTACACCGCGTCACGG
>JAJCYU010000046.1 GCA_029262755.1 Anaerolineae bacterium | reverse complement strand
TGAACCGAGAGCGGCGCCCAACGCAAGAGGAATTGGTGCCCGTCGTCGCGCGTGATCACGAGCGAGCCGAACATGGGTGGTTCCAGATCGATGGGCTGCCCGTCCGGGCCGCTCTGCGCGCCCAGATCCGCAACGTAGCGCCCGTCCGTTCCCGCATCGAGCTTCACGACGAGCGCGGGGCCGCCGGGATTTTGAACCGGCTCGAGCTCGCTTCCCGGCGTACCGTCTAATCCACCGTCGATCGTGAGCTGCAATCGGGTTCCCGGGGGCACTGCTCCGGAGACGGTCTCCGCGTCCGCATCACTTCGGGCGGACATCGGTGGGACGACCAAGTTGATCGGGTCGCCGCCGGCGAGGTCGATCTCGAGTACATCACCCGGGCGCACGCGATGTGCCGGCCCCGGCTCGTCGCCGACACCTTGGCCGCTCTCATCCCGCAACTGGAGCTGCCAACGTCCCTGGCTATCCGCCACGGTGGACCACGTGCCGATATGGCTGCCTCCGCTATGCAACGTGGCGCTCACAGGCGCTTGCGGACGGTTCAGCCCGCGCACGGACGACGTGTGCACGCGCACCTGGACTTGAGGAACGACCCCGAAGCGAAGGACACGAAAGATCCCCTGCTCCCACAGCAATGTCGCTTGCCATCCGGGCCCCGGTTCCGCGTCGACCACCGTGTCGAAGGTCCCCGTGGCGTCCGTCTCGACCGTCGACCGCACCAATTCGCCCAGCGGGCCGTTCAGCACGAGCTCGAGGCTGCTGCTCACGGGTCCCGTGCCGCGGACATGGCCGTCGCGCGAAACGATATTGATTTCCATCGCGGGTAACGAGATCCTCTGCGTGACGTAGGTGACCAACCCACCCGTGCGCGAAACCCGCAGACGATCGCCCGGAGCAAGTGGGCTGGGCGCACCCTCGCCCCGTTGAAGGCCGATCGAAACTCGGCTGGCCACGGGGGCCTGGTCGAAGGGCAGGCCGGCTTCGAGGCGCCGTTGGATCGGCGCGGCACCATCGGGCGAGGGTTCGATTGCCAACGTGACGGTGGTGCCCTGCGTCGCGCTGGCCGTCAGGAAGGTGTTGCCGAGCTGAACCTCAATGCCGAGAGCCGTGAACCCGGCGACAAAGCGATGGCCGTCCTCATCACGGACGATCAAGTGTCCGGCGTCTCCGGGACGCAATCCGACATTGCTGAGATCCACATCGATCAGGCCGCTGCCGTCCGTGGTCAACGTGCGGGTTAGCACAGGGTCTTCGGAAACGAGAGCGCCTGCGCGCCAGAGCGCGAGCGTCAGCGAGGAGTCGGCCGGAGCGCGACCCACGACGCGGCCGCGAAGCACGTCGACATCGGCCACAAGATCCGGCGCCGTAAGCCGCAGCTCGACCTCGCCCTCGCCGGCACGAACGAGCAGCTCGTCGCCGCCCTGCACACGCGCCGGCCCCATCGGCCCGAAGAGGCCGAGCACGACGTTTCCCGTGCCGTCGGACTCCGATGTGGTCGTGGCGACGCGTTCGCCTCCGCGCCACAGCTCCGCGGTCACGGCGATTTCCGGCAGGGTCGTCCACCGGATCCATGGTGAAGCCATGCGAACGTCGACGCCTGCCGCCTGCGTAGCGTCTTGCGCGGTGGCGGCAAGGCGAACAGTGAGGCCGAACGGCGCCTGTGCGTCGGTACGGGTATCACCCGACAGAAACACGAAGAGCGCGATGAGGCTGGCCGCAAGTCCGCGGCAGTAGGTGCGGGGATTCATGAATACAAGCCTTTCGACGACGACGGCACGTGGGGGTTGCTGGTATCGTTCATGGAGGACGCGCAGCGCAGCCGTCGCGTGACGACCGGATGGTCGCTGCCATGGGGCCGAAACCGGCAGATACGGGCTCGGCCGCGACCAATTCCCAATTCGGAAGCACTACCCTGCGCGGCGGCGCCAGTCATTGAGCGTGTCGCGGAGCGGATCGTGGTCCGGGAGCAGGGCCTCGGCCTCGGCCCAATCGGCTTCCGCTTCGCTCATGTCCCCTTCGAGTTCCTTCGCGCGGCCGCGCCACGCCCATGCGGAGCCGGAGAGCGGATCGAGCTCGACGGCCGCATCGAGGTCGGCGAGCGCCTCGGCCGCTCCCTCCAACTCGAGCGCAAGCCGTCCCCGAAGAACGTAGGCGGGTGCATATTCCGCATCATCTTCGATGGCCCACCGGGCGTCGCGCCACGCTAGGTTTGGCCGGCCGGAAGCCAGGTGGAGCCGCGCTCGCTGCAAGTACAGCGGCGCGGAATCCGCGCCGTCCACGCGTAGACCCTTCTCTAGCGCAGACCGCGCCGCCGCCCAATCGCCCCGGGCCTGCAGCGCACGTGCGAGCAACTCCAGCCCCGCAGAATCCTCGGCCCGGCTGGCCTTGATCACGGCCTCGGCCGCGGCAACGGCGCCGTCGAGATTGCCGAGAGCAAGGTGGCACTCAGCAACCGCCAAGAGCGTATCCGGGTCGTCCGGCGCCACCTTCAGCGAGTGTTCGTAGTCGGCAAGCGCGTCCGAGATCTCGCCGAGCTCCCAACGCGCGTCGCCCCGTAGGCGCAATGCCTCCACGCGGTCCGGCGCGTCTCCGATCAACGGATCGAGCAGCGCGATGGCCGCCTCGATCTCGCCACGGATCAACGCGATTCGCGCAGACAGTTCCGCACAATCCGCGTGATCGGCGCCGTTGCTGCGCGCGAGGGCGATGTCCTCCTCCGCGTCCTCGAGCAGATCCATCGAAACCGTGGCGCGTGCCCGACCCAGGTAGAGCAGGCCGGATGTCTCGTCGAAGGCCAGACCCTCTTCGAAGGCGGCGATCGCCCGACCGGGTTCGTCCAGGGCCAGCCAACAGTCTCCCACGCGCGCCCATTGTTCCGAATGTCCGTCCACGAGCGAGGCGGCCTCGGACAGGGCTTCGGCCGCCGCCTCCCACGCGCCCCGAGCGAACTCGCAATCGCCGAGGGCACGCCACGCGCGTGCGTCCTCCGGCGCGAGTTCGGCGGCGTAGCCGAACTCGTCGCACGCGAGATTCCACGCAGAACGTTGGCGATAGAACATGCCCCGCGCCAAGTAGACGTCGACCTGGTCGGGCGCCTGCTCCGCCAGCTGGTCCAGCGCCAGGATGAGGTCCGCCGTATCGTTGCCGGCCTGTTCACGGGCGCTTTGCAAGATCTGCTCGACGGCGTCGTTCACGATTGCTCCCTGAGGCTCCCTGAGGCCCGATCAGCCCATGGCTCGAAGCTGCGGGGGTGCAACCAAACAGGGACGAAATCGCGAGTCAACCCGCACCCCCCCGTGGTGACCAAACTCCCAAGTATCGACCGACGATCGCAACCGAGAGCTACGCTGCGCTTCGTTCCTTGATCGCTTCGATGATCTCCGCCGCGGTGGGATGGCGACCGGTCTCCTTCTTCGAAAACACGAGCGTGCCGTCCACCTCCACCTCGTGTACACCGCCGCTGCTCGGCACGAGCGTCCAGGACGTGATGTCCGTCCCAAACTCTCCCAACACCGCTTCCGCCAGACTGGCGGATCGTGGTGCGTAGTTTCACTGACTGCAGTAGGTAACCTTGACCTTCATAGCGACTATCCTCCTGGCGATTCGAGTGCGCCGCAATTCCGGAAGACGCATCTGTTGCGGATGGTAGTGGGCAGCCCGAGCCCGGTCAACGAATCACTTCTTGACGCGAACGCATGTTCTAGCTAGCCTCTGCCCATCGTTTTCGGCTTTCGGGAGACGCCTATCGACCCGCCCGTCCGTCCCATCGTACGCGCAAGCGAGCTCGGCGAGCACGCGTTTTGTCGACGCGCTTGGTGGCTGCGCCATGTCGAGGGCTTGCAACCCTCCGCGGGCGGCGCGCGTCTGCAGCAGGGCCGAGAGGCCCATCAACAGCATGCACGGCGCGTGGAGCGCGGACTGCATGCCGCCGGATGGAGCCGTTGGCTTGCATGGATCGGTACGGTGCTTGTCCTATACGGAGTCTGGTCGATGTTCGCGGCTGTCGCTGGGTGAGTGCACCGCTGCTGGTCGGCCTTCTGCTGCTGGGCCTGGCGGCGTCGCTTCGCATCCGTGCGCGCCATCTTGCCTCCGATGTGCTGCACGCGGGCCTTCGGCTTCGCGAATCGGACGATGCGGACGCCGTTCATCCGGCCCGCACCTTGCGTGCTCCCCAACACGGGCTCGTCGGCCGTCCTGACTATCTGCTCGGCAAGCGCGGAAGGCTGGTACCCGTCGAGGTCAAGCCGAATCGGCGGGCCGCGGCGCCATACCTCGGCGATCTGCGGCAGCTGTCCGCCTACGGCTTGCTCGTCGAGGCCGAGACCGGTAACCCACCGCCGTTTGGCGTGCTGGCGTATGCCGGCGCGCGATGGACGGTGCCATGGACGCGCGCGCGGCGCCGCGATCTGCTCGCGGCCATTGCTCAGGTACGGGCCGACCGGTCGTCGCGCGTCGTCCGCAGGAGCCACGACGATCCGCGGCGCTGCGCCGGTTGCGGGTTTCGGGAACAGTGCACGGACGCGTTGGAGGGCTAGCGACGCGCCCTAGCCGGTAGGCCTTCGCCCGGGAACGAGGCGGTCCAGTACCGCACGATCCTCGTCCGAGAGCCAGCCGAGTACGCGTAGCACGATCACATAGCCGATCACCGAGGCGAGAGCTGCCGGGCCGCCCGGCAGGCCTGCGTCGGCCGCGCCGGCCAGGATCAGCGCCATCGCGCTCGCACCGAGCAAGGGCCGCCAGGCGAGAACGAGCAAGGGCGGTGCGCCCAGATCGCGCAAGCCCCAGAAGAACGGGGCCATCAGGATGATCTCCGATACGATGGTCACCGCGGCGGCACCGACATGGCCGTAGGTCGGGATCACGAGCCAATTGGCGACGATGTTGAACGTGGCCGCGATCGTAAAGCTAAGCGTGATCCAACGCTGCCTGTCCAACGCGATCAGCACATACTGGACAACCCCGTTGACGTACGAGAACGGTAGGAACCAGATCATCACCTGAAGGGTCTGGGCGCCCTGCGGCAGGTACTCATCCCCGCCCAGCAGCCGGATCAAAGGATCCGCGAGGAAGGTGGTCACGACCGCGACGGGCAGCGCGATCGCAACCAGCCAGCGGATGACGTTGAACATGGCCTGATGCAGGCCTTCGGGATCGTTCTCGGCCTTGCGGCTCATCAACGGAAAGAGGGCCATGGTCAGGTAGGCGGGCAGGATCAACAATGCCTCCACCCACTTGTATGCGCTCTGGTACCAACCGACGACAAGGCTGCCCTTGAGCGGCTCGAGCAGCAGCACGTCGATCTTGAAGAACACGACCTGCAGCAGGTGGTTGAGCATCAACGGGAACGAAGCCGCGGCCATCCAGCGCATCATGCGCGGCGACACACGGCCCCACGGGCGGATCCCGGCGCGTAGGACCAGGGTGAGCAGGATGGCGAACGTCAACCAATTCGTGAGGATGGCCATACCGGCCAGGCCCACGAAGCCCCATCCGGCCAACAAGGCCAGCGCGCCGAGCGACACCGTGAACAGGGTGCTCACGATCGAGACCGCCGCGGGCAGCACCATGCGCTCGAGGCCCTGGAAGATCGACGACAATGCCGTGTTGAGGTTGGCCGGCACGAGCGCCAGCGCCAACAGCCCAATCGCCGCGCGGGTATCCCCATCGAGCGGATGTCCGGTCGCGGATTGCAGCGCGATGTAGCCTGCGATCACGGGCAGCGCGACCAACCACAACAAGAGGCGCAGCGCGGTGCTGCTTGCGAGCAACGCCGCGGCATCCGCCGGCCGCCGCGCGACTTCGCGTGCGACGAGCAGATTCAGGCCGAAGTTCGTGATGATATCGGCCAGGGTGTAGACGGTGACGGCCAGGTAGTACTTGCCGGCTTGCTCCGGCCCAAGCACCCGCAAGTAGAGCATCGCGAATACGAAGAGCAGGACCTTGCCCAACAGCGCCGCGCCGATCGGGCCGACGCTGTTGACCGCGACCCGCTGCACGGCATCGTCTTCGTCGATGCGTACGAAGCGCATCCACAGCGCATAGACCGCGGCTAGGAACAAGAGGATCAGGCCGAGGAAGCTGGCATAGAGCCCGATCTTCACCGACATCGGGAAGTACTGAAACCGCACCGTCATGCGGCCGGCCGGCACCGGAACCGCCCGCATGGCACCGTTCGCGCGGAACACCGGGACTTCCACGGCGCGCGGGCCACCCGCAACGGCCGGCGTCACCCACGCCCGCCAGCCGGGGAACCAGCTCTCCGACAACACGAGCATTCCGGGCGCTCCAGCAAACACGTCGAGCTCCAGCTCATTCCTGCTCTCCGAGCGGACCCGCGTCCATGGCTGGAATACCTGCCGCCCTTGTCGCAAGCTATCCCACACGCTTAGATCCGGGTCCTCCTCAAGCAACACCGTTTCGCGCGGCTCCAAGGTGCGCAGATCCTCGAGCAACGACGTGCGGTCCGCCACCACCCGCACGTTCGTGACAACCCATGCACGGGGCATCGCCGCCGTGTTCTCGTAGACGCGAACGTCCTCGTCATGGATCAGGTCGAGTCCCGGCACATCCAGTCGTTCGCGTGTGACGACGTAGCGCCCTCCAAACGCGGCGAGCGCCGGGTGCGTCAATGCGTCGGGCGTCACAGGATTGCCGATCCGGTTGAAGCGCAGCCATCCGTCCTGTTCGCTGATTGCATCCAGGGTCTCGGCAATCCAGGACGGAATGATCGAGTCGTAGCCGCGCAGGTCGCGAATTCCGGCGCGCATGCCCGTGTTGGGCCAGAGAATCTTGGCGTCGCCGTAGCCGATGACGCGACCCCATTCGAGCTCCGAGGCCTCGGCGAGGAAGGTCACCGCCGCGGGCTCGATCTGCCCGAGGGCCGGATCCACGGCCGGGTTGAAGCCGAAGCCGATGAGCCAGAGGTCCAATGCAAGGATGGTCACGGCGGCAGCGGCGAGGCGCCGCGTCTGATAGCCGAGCAACCCGGGTCGTGCCAGGGCGGAGAGAATGATTCCCGACAGGGTCAGAAACACGACCGCGTGGAGCAGGTTCCAGTATTGATAGGCTGCAAACGCTGCCATCGACCCAAACGTGTCCAGTACGGGCGCGCGGGCGTCGGGCAGCACGCCTACGGCGCGTTCCACCAAGGACGTCCACCGCGCCGGAACGACCCACGCGAGCGCCAAGGCGAAACCAGCACCGATCCCGCCCACCACCGCGCCGAGGCCCACCGCGCGCGCCGCCCATTGGGCGCGCGTGGCCCTGCGCGCATCCGGCTGCAGGAGAGCGTCCAATCCAAGCGCGGAAAGGATCGCCATGGCCAGCACAAACGGGAACACCCAGCGAAACGGCGAACGGAGTTGATCGATGCCCGGAATTGCGAACACCAGCCGGTATAGGGGCGTCCCAAAGGCGAAAGCCAGGGAGAGCCCCGCTACCAATGCAAAGAATCGGGCTGTCGTTCGTCGCTTGTGATCGAACAATGCGACGACGGCAAGAAGCCAGGGCAGGAGGCCGACATAGGCGGCCGCTTCGACGTAGTTGCGCGTGCCCCAGGCCGTGCCCCACATGGCATGCGTGGCCAGCCCCGCGGATCGGCGGCCTTCCAGCAATGGCACCGCGTGGTGGGCCGGGTTGCCGTAGAAGTCCGGAACGAAGAACGTGGCGAGCTGGCGCAAGCCGAAGGCGTGTTGCACAGCGTCGTCGTAGACCGCGCCGGCGCGCGAACTCGTACGGGCCAGCTCGAGCAATGGCAGCCATTGAACAGCGGACACGAGCGCGCCCGCCAGCGCAGCAAGGCCGAGCCAAACGCCGACGTGCACGGCCGCGCGACGTCCCTGCGCGTGGCCGATCCCGTACAGGCGCCATGCCGCCCACGTGCTCGCGACAAGCGCCGCGTAGATCAGCATCTCCGCGTGTCCTGCCAACGCCACGAGCGCGGCGGCCAGCGCCGTCCCGACGAGGCGCGCGGCGTCCCGACCCCGTGGTAGCCAACCGCGCGGCGGCGCCCCGGGCCGAAGGTCGGTCACCGCCGAGATCCCCGCCAGGAGCCACGGTGTCCAGGCCATCGCGCCTTGAATCATGGGAAACACGACGTTGGTGCTGAACAAGGTCGAGAGCGACCATGCGACGGCGGCCACGATGGCCGCCGGTGTCGCCAGCCGTAGTGCGCGGGACAACGCGAACGCGCCAAGCCCCGCCCACCACAGCAGCAGCACGGCGCCCCAACCGAACGCTCGGTCGGTGTCGAGCCAGGCGAAGAGCAACGTCTGGGGTGCGAAGAGGCCGTGCTGGCCGCCGGCCAAGAACGGCACGCCGCCCAAGATGTACGGGTTCCAAAGCGGCCACTCCCCGTCCGACAGGCTGTCGACGAGCAGTTCCTTCCAGACTAGGTTTTGGTAGACCAAGTCCGCTACGAGTTCGTTCTGCGGCTGCTCGACGCCGGCCGCGCGCAGGTCGGCGCGGTACACGGGATCTGAGACGAGCGCGTCGTAGGGGATCGGAGACCGCCCGCCGAGGGTCTGCGGGGCAAGCAACACCAGCGGAAGCGCGAACAGCAGCAGCGTGACCGCAAGGGTGGCCCGCCAACGGATCCAGACCGACCGCAGCATCGCCGACGCTCGCTCGCGGGTGCGTGGGATGGACGCGCCCGTACCGCCCTCCGGACTCGGCTCACCGCGGGCCTCAGGTCGGGTAGGCGGGTCCGCGGGCAGGGCCCTGGAGTCCGGATCGATTGCGTTCATCAGCGGCAAGGATACCGACGGCCAAGTGCGGCACAAGAACGAGCAGGAGATTGGCGTCGATCGTCGGCCCCTCGCCGGCGCAGAATCCGCTGAAACGCCGGTCGCGCACCCGAATCTACCGTCTCACCGGACGCGCGACCCCGGCCGCCTCTTCGCCCGGCTCTCCGTCGGGACGCGAACGAGCGAAGGGCGCCTCCGCTACGAGGCGCCCTCGCTCAATTGGGACCGCGAACGCGGCGCTGTGCGGGCGCCGCAGAACCGCTGTGTCGGGTCGGAATCGACGCGCGGAGCGGGTCCCGACGGTGTGCCAGCTAGCTACGATCGTGGACTTCAGGCCCGCGGACGGCACGTACGATCGTGATCACCTTGCCCTCGACCGAGACATCGCAACGCTGAGCTGTTGCGACCGGAATCTCGGGATCCTCGGCCTGAAGATGCAGCCAATCATCCCCCGCGTTGAACACGCGTCGCAGACACAGAGGACCATCCGACACACGCAGTGCCAGAAGAGCGCCGTCATCGAATTCAACGCCAGCGGGCGAATCGGCCAAGGCGTCACCGCCGGTCCCGCCGATCAGGAGCGCGTCGCCCGCCGCAACTCCGGCGTCACGCATGCTCTCATCGTTCACCTGAATCGTCCGAACACCCGTGGCACTCGCCTTGAACGCGATCGGTGCTTCGAGGCCCCTGGCGCCGTCGGTCCGCTCCGTCACCGAAGCGATCGTGGCTGCAACGCGGTCTAGATCTAGGATGGGAGCAGACGCGTCCGCGGGGGCGGGCGCCAACGGCGGTAGCAGCACGAGCTTGAGCTGTCGGTCGCGTCGGTAGAATGCCGGTCGATGGCGTCGTCGGGCGTTGGCCCGTGCCTCCGCCGGGGAAAGCTCCGGAGCGATAGGCGCATCGACGGCTACGAGCTGCGGCTTCCGCGCGCTCACATCGATGGTGTCGTCGAGCAACAATCCCTGGGCCACATGCGTCATTTTCGACCCTCCTTCGCCGGTTCCGAACCGCAGCCAGGTGGCGGCTACAGTGCGATACGAGAATTCGAACGTCTGTTCTACTGGAGGATATCAGAACAAGTGTTCGGAGTCAACAGCAACGACAAAGGACACCGCCCGTGTGGGCGATGTCCGGTCGTACGACGAATGTTGAGACAGAGAGCGGCCGGGTCTAGGCCTCGACTGCAGCCTCGTTGAAGGACTTGTTGAACAACTTCATCAGGCGCGACTTGCGGCGCGACGCGTTGTTGTCGTGGATCGCACCCTTCTGGGCGGCCATGTCCAACGCGCGGCACGCCATCTGCATCATGGTTTGCGCCTCGTCCTTCTCGCCCGCTTCCATCAGGGCTCGCGCGCGCTTTATGAAGGTGCGCGCTCGGCCACGATACCACCGGTTGCGAGCATAGAGCTTCGGATTCTGACGGGCACGCTTCTTGGCGGATGCCATATTGGCCATGGGTAATGCTCCTACCTTCTGCATACGTAGAGTTTCGGGCGATCAATGACAGACCGCGAATAAGGGCAACGACGCGCAAGTATAGCCGGGCTTTCGTGACGCGTAAAGAACTATTTTCGGGTCGGATCCGGACGGCGCCTTGGCCTCTACGACCGCACGGCCCCTGCACCCGCTGCATCGCCTTCGCGGAACTGTGTCTCGTGCAGATCGGAGTACAGCCCCGCCGCTGCGAGGAGTTCGTCGTGCGTTCCGCGCTCGACGACCTCGCCCGCTTGCACGACCAAGATCTGATCCGCCGCACGCACCGTCGAAAGCCGATGCGCGATGACGACGTTCGTCCGGCCTTGCATGACGCGGCTGAGTGCTTCCTGCACCAGGGCCTCGTTCTGGCTATCCAGATGGCTCGTCGCCTCATCGAGCACGAGGATGCTCGGATCCTTGAGGATCACACGCGCCAGCGCCAACCGCTGCTTCTCTCCGCCCGACAAGCGGTAGCCTCGTTCTCCGACGACCGTGTCGTATCCATCGGGCAGGCCCGTCACGTGATCATGAATGTTCGCCGCTCGTGCCGCATCCTCGATCTCATCTTGGCTCGCATCCGGCCGCGCGAAGGCTAGATTCGCCCGAATCGTGTCGTGGAAGAGATAGGTCTCTTGGGTTACCACACCAATGTGCCGCGCCAACGTGGCCAGGCTCAGGTCCCGCAGGTCATGCCCGTCCAACGTGATTCGCCCCCGCGTCGGATCGTACAAACGCGCCACGAGATAGGAGACCGTCGTCTTGCCCGATCCACTCGGGCCGACGAGCGCCGTCACGGTGCCCGGCGCGATCTCCGCGCTGACCTCGCGAATCGCCCATCGTCGCGCTCGGGCCGGGGCGACCGCCTCATCGTCCTCCGGATCCGACAGGCCGTTCGCGGGAACCGCCGCCTCGTCCTCCGGCGGCATCGCCGCTTCCCCGCCCTTCGCGGGATTCGCCGCATAGCTGAACCAGATGTCGTCGAGCACGAGCCGCCCATCGACGTTCTCCAGCTCGACCGCGCCATCCCGCTCGTCGACTTCTACCGGTAGATCCAGGTACTCGAATACCCGCTCGAAGCTCACCAAGCTGGATGCGAACTCAACCTGCACGTTGGATAGCCCCGAGATCGGCCCGTACAAACGGGTCAGATAGGCCGCGAATGCCACGATCGTGCCGGGATCAAGGTTTTCCTTCAGCGCCAGATAGCCGCCCGCCCAATACATGAGCGCGGTTCCGATCGCCCCGGCGATGCCGAGTCCCAGGAAGAACCAGCGTCCCACGACGGCCCGCCGGATCCCGATGTCTCGCACCGCCGCTGCCGTTCCCGCGAAGCGAGCCGCGGTCGCTCTCTGCCGCCCGAAGGTCCGCACCAGCAATGCGCCGCTGACGTTGACCGTCTCTTGAAGCTGGCTGGACATCGCCGCTTGATGCTCCGCGGCTTCACGCCGGATCACTCGCAGGATCCGCCCGATTCGGCGCGTCGGCATCAAGAACAGCGGCAGGACCGCCACGGCCAAGAGCGTCAACCGCCATTCCATCGCGATCATGACCGCGAGCGTCGTGACCAGGGTGAGCACGTTCGTCACGATGTTGGGGATCGTGTTCGTCACCGCGCTCTGGGCGCCGATCACGTCGTTATTGAAGCGCGAGATAATGTCGCCGGCCTTCGTCTCCGTGAAGAAGCGCAGACCCAACCGTTGCACGTGCGCATAAGTTTGCACGCGCAAGTCGTAGATCAGCCCCTCTCCGATCGAGGCGGAGAGATGCCGCTGCGCTACGCCCAAAAGGTTGCTGATCAGCGGCGCTCCGAGCAGCCCGGCTGCCAGGAGGTTGAGTCGGGGGATGGTCAACGTCGGCTCTTCGCCCGCCAACTCGTTGATCAACTGCCCGTACAGATAGGGCGGCAACAACTCGACGACCGAAATCACGAGCAACAGCAGCAGCATGCCCGTCACGCCCTTGGCGTACGGGCGCGCCCACCCAGCTACGCGCAGCAGGAGCGCCCGATCGATCTTGGGCGCCCCTTTCGACTCGTCATAACTAAGAAACGTAAACCAGCCACGATTATGCATAGCGCAATCCTACATCAGAGGGGATCGATCCACGGTGCGCCGACGTCCAGGCACGATCAAGGCCCAACGCGACACGAACGGGAAATGGGGCGAACGCGTTCAGTTCGAGAACGATATGAGCCGATGGGATACTCTCATCAGCGCGCGACTACCCGATGTTCAGAAACGTCCATAAAGCTCGCGCTCCAACGTCACAATCCCACCGCTGCGCCTTCCGCGAAGGGGGCACCCTGCACCCCCTCGCGTTCGCCCAAATCCACGGATTCCGTTCTCGCAACAACAAACACAACCGCGAGACGGGATGGCCGGAGGTCGGCGGGTGGCCACCCGTCCCGCGGTTGCGGGGATGCTGCGCTACGTGCTGCGTATCGTGCTGCCGGCACGTGGATCGCGATCCTGCGTCGTCGCTGCGACCATCTTCGCGACCGTCTGCTGCGCGCGCCGTGTGTTCCGTGTGTTGCTTCGAGTACGTGTACTGGATACCGGGCCTGACTCTTTCCCGTAACTTCCTGCCCGGCGCTTCTTCCTGCAGCTGTATCTGCTACCTACCGCTGCGACCTGCACCTGCGTCTGCTTCTACTCTTGCTGCCCCTTAGTCTCACCTTCCGCGATCAACGTCCGCGGTCGTGGCGAGCTGGGCGTGGGGCCGGCCCGGGCACGGGATCCCGGGCCGGCTACGCCCTAGTGTCAAGCGTTACGGGATGGGCTCGGTGCTTACCTGGATGGTCCAGTTGCGGAGCTCGCCGTTGTCGCCGGGGAGGTTGTCGGTGATGCGGAGGGTCCAGTCGTCGCCGGGGTACTCGCCGTCGAAGACGTTGAGGCCGCCGAAGGTGGTG
>JAJCYU010000045.1 GCA_029262755.1 Anaerolineae bacterium | reverse complement strand
CGCCATACGGACGCGTATTCGCCGTCCGCGACAAGCAGCGCGTCATGCGTACCCCGCTCGATCACGTGACCTTCCTCGAGCACCAGGATCTCGTCGGCATGCCGCAGCGCCGAGATCCGGTGTGCGATGACGATGGTGGTCCGCTCGGCGGTGTAGGGGCGCAGCCCCGCAAGGATCCGCGCCTCCGTCAGGGTATCCACCGCCGAAAGGCAGTCGTCCAACACGAGGACGGGCGCCTCGACGAGCAAGGCGCGGGCGAGGCAGACGCGCTGCCGCTGTCCGCCGGAGAGGGTGACGCCCCGCTCCCCGAGAACGGTGTCGTAGCCTGCTGGAAACTGCTCGATGTCGCGGGCGACATCGGCCAGCTGAGCCGCACGCTCGACCGCTGCCCGGTCGTGGGCGCCCGGCGCGAAGGCGATATTGTCGTGGATGCTGCGCGAGAACAGGAAGCCCTCCTGGGGAACATAGGCCACCGCCCTTCGCAGATCGGAGAGCCTGGCCGCACGCACATCCGTGCCATCCAACCACAACGAGCCTCGTGGCGGATCGTCTACGCGCAGCAAGAGGCGCGCGATCGTGCTCTTGCCGCTGCCCGTGCGCCCGAGAATGCCAAGGGTTCGTCCGGGAGCAAGATCGAAGTTCATGCCCGCCACGGCCCAAGGCAGGTCCGCACCGTAGCGGAAGGAGAGATCGCGGGCTTCCACGTGGCCGCGCACAGCCGGTAGGGCAACAGCCGCGTCGTCGTCCCGCACGACGGGTTCGATGGCAAAGAGGGTGTCGAGGCGCGCCAGGCTCGCCGTCGCCCGCTGGAACAGGTTGGTCACCCGACCGACCGCCATCATCGGCCAAATCATCATGCGCAGATAGGTAAAGAACGCCACGTAGCGTCCGATGCTGATCTCGCCGCGACCCACCAGAAGCCCGCCGTAGCCCAGCGTGACCGCAAAGGCGATGCCTGCGAGCAGGCCGATCGCGGGCTCAAAAGCCACATCCCAGCGCAGCATGCGCGAGAAGGCGGAGCGGTAGGCCTCGTTCGCCGCAGCAAACCGTCCTCGTTGGACGTCCTCGACGGCGAAACCCTTCACCACGCGCACGCCGGCGATGGCTTCCTGCACGCGGTCGCTGAGGTCCGCGAACGCGCCCTGGGCGATACGAAACTCGCCGTGCAGGCGTCGCCCGAGCACGTAGGACACGGGCGTCAGCAGCAAGAGCGGCAGGAGCGCGAAGGCCGTGAGCCGCGCGTCGACGGTGAGCGTCATCATGACGGCTGCGCCCAGGAACTGGATGCCGGCGTCCAGCCCCGCCATCATGCCGCCGGCCGCGGCCATTTGAACCGCCGGGATGTCGTTGGTGGCGTAGGCCATCATCGCACCGGTCTTACGTCCCAGATAGAAGCGCGCGTCTTGACGTTGCAGGTGGTCGTACAAGCGTTGGCGAAGGTCCCGCTCGATCTGCCTCGCGCTGCCGAAGATGGCGATACGCCATCCCACGCGCGCGGCCGCAATGACGACCGCGAGGACGGCAATTCCGGCTACGTAGGACGTGAGGTCCGGCGTCGGCCCGGATCCGGACAAGGCATCGATCGCCTCGCCGACCAACCAAGCGACGCCTAGCTGCCCACCATCGGACAGGGCGAGGAAGAGCGCGCCCCACCCGTAGCGACGGCGGCGGCTGCCCAGAAGGCGCAACAGATTGAGCAACTCGGAGCGCATCGGACAACATCCAGGACGGGTGGGCGGTCTAGGTCAGCCTACGAAGAGCGGCCGACCATGCTAGCCATAGGGCTCGTCAAACAATAGGAGGCTGCTACCGACGGCGCCGCTTGGCTGTTCCCGTGGTTCGCGGTGACGAGGTAATGGCAGCGCCATTGCGGTGGAGCAGCGGGGCGCTGGGGCAGCCAGGCGGTGGCCGAATAGCGCCTGTGATCGTTTGACGAGCCCATAGCCCAACGTGGGTGAAATCAGCGCCGCGTCTCGCGTCACAGGTGCTCGACGTGCTACGGTGCCCGTCCCTTACCTCTGGTCGCCCCCCCCACCACGGAAACGGCGCGAACGAGCCAGACTGCGACGGCGACGAAACGGTCTCGCGTGTATGGCCGACTACGCCCGGTGACCCGCAGCCACGCGCACGCTGGATCGCGGCGCCCGTTTCGATCCGCTCGGCCGCCTCCTCGAACCACTACGGAGCTACCCATGCCCAGCCCGATCTCCGCCGCGATGCCCGCGCCCCCGGATGGCCCGCTGGCGCCTCAGCCATCCGTCCACGAACTCGGCGGTGAGCAAGTCGGTCGCTACACATGGTTTCGAGTGGCCGACACGACCCTCCTCGCCGAAGGCGGTCTGGCCACGGTGCAGGCGGGCCACCACGCT
This sequence comes from Anaerolineae bacterium, assembly GCA_029262755.1. Lineage (GTDB taxonomy): Bacteria > Chloroflexota > Anaerolineae > Epilineales > Epilineaceae > JAJCYU01. Next base: position 25,841 of record JAJCYU010000045.1, on the reverse strand, counting down.
GTCTGTTTGAGCCGGAGCGCGGATGGCTACGGCGCGATCAGCAATCGATGTCCGCATCAAGGGGGTCCTCTCGGCGACGGCTTCCTGCAAGACGGATACGTAGTCTGCCCTTGGCATGGGTGGGAGTACGATCCCCAAAACGGCAAGCCGCCGGGAGAATTCGACGATGAGGCCGTGGACGCATGGCCGGTCGAGGAACGTGCGGACGGTATCTACGTGGGCGTGGTTGAGCCTACACACGAGCCCACGCTGATGGATCAGATGGTCGACACGATGATCGCGTGGGGCGTCGATCGCGTCTTCGGCATGGTCGGACACAGCAACCTCGGGCTGGCCGACGCGCTCTACAAGGCCGAGGAGGCCGGGCGTCTGCGCTACTTCGGGATTCGTCACGAGGGCGCGGCCTCCTTCGCCGCGAGCGGTCACGCGAAGCTGACCGGCCGGCCGGCCGCCTGCTTCTCGATCGCCGGACCCGGCGCGACAAACCTCCTTACCGGATTGTGGGACGCCAAGACCGATCGGGTGCCGATCTTGGCGCTTACGGGACAAGTTCAAACGCAAATCTTGGGTCCCGGCGCATTTCAGGAAGTGCCGCTCGATGATGCATTCCGCGCCGTCACGACGTGGAGCCAAACCGTCCTCCGCCCCGAGAATGCCGGCGAGCTGATGGCGCTCGCCATCAAGCATGCGGTCGTCGAGCAGGGCGTCGGGCATCTGATCTTTCCCGACGAGATGCAGGACCTCCCGGCCCACGCGGGGGCAGCGACATCGGGGCCGGCCGGACGTCTGGCGCCGGATCGCATCGCACCGCCCGAGGACGAGCTTGCGCGGGCGATCGAGCTCCTCGCGAGCGCCGACGCCCCGGCGATCGTGCTCGGGCAGGGAGGTCGCGCGCATGCCGATGCCGTCCTTGCGCTGGCCGAACACATCGACGCCCCCGTGCTCACTACGTTCAAGGCCAAGGGCGCTGTCACGGATGCGCATCCCCTTGCGTGCGGCGTGCTGGGCCGAAGCGGCACTCCGGTAGCCAGCGCCACCATGGGCAAGAGCGATGTCCTGTTGGTGCTCGGTGCGAGCTTCAGCAACCACACGGGGATCAGCACAAAGAAGAAGACGATCCAGGTGGACTACGACCGGCTCACGCTGGGCAAATTCCATCCGGTGGACGTCCCGCTTTGGGGCGAGATCGGACGCACGGTCCAGCGGCTGCGGGAAGCGCTGCCGGCCGTGAGCCGCCCCGAGCGAAGAGCCTATGTCGCCAAGATCTGGGACCATTGGCGCGGCGAGAAGCATCGCATCGCGAGCGCGAAGGACGCGGAGGGACGGGTGCCCAACGCCCGCATTTTCCAGGAGTTGTCCGAGGTATGCCCGGACGATGCGGTGATCACTGTCGACGTAGGCAACAACGCGTACGCGTTCGGCAAGTACTTCGAGAGCCGCGGACAGGACGTGCTGATGAGCGGCTACCTCGGCTCGATCGGCTTCGCCTTCCCGGCAGCGATGGGCGCATGGTCGGCGGCGCCGGAGCGCGCCATCGTCGCTATCGCCGGCGACGGTGGATTCGGGCAGTACATGGCCGAGCTAAACACCGCCGTGCGGTACAAGATGCCGATCACCCTGATCTTGTTGGACAACGGCGAGCTGGCGAAGATTACGAAAGAGCAGCAGGCCGGCGGATACCACCCTTGGCAAACCGGCCTGTCCAACCCGAACTTCGCGTCATACGCAGAGAACTGCGGCGCCCTCGGGATTCGGGTCACGACGGCGCGCGAGGTGCGGCCGGCGCTCCATCGCGCGCTCGCACACGACGGTCCGGCGGTCGTCGCGATCAAGAGCTCGGCGCGGCAGCTGTAGTACTCGGTCGCAACGAATATTCAGGGCTGGACGGCTCCGATGCGCCGTCGAGGTGGTGCGCGAAGATGAGGACGTTGCGGTAGCACATGACCGCTCGTGTTGCGCTTCGCCGCTACACACCACGGCGCTACGGGGCGATCGGAAGCGATCCGCCGGATTCGCGGGCCCAGAGTAGGATGAGCCGGGCGCTTCGTCCGTAGCTCTCGATCCCGCCGTCGACGCGGTTCGCGCGCAAGTACCGGTCGTTGACGTCGCGCTGTAGGTCGGCGGCTCGCCCGTCGAAGCGACGCCAATACTCTTGAGCCGCATCAACGTCGCGTTGGACGCCGGGGTTGCGCTGGGCGAGCAGCGCGTTGCCGCGGTCAGGATCGATCGCGATCAGCTCACGCAGCAACTGGCGCTGCGCGAAGAGCAACCCGCTGTAGCGTATGAAAGGTTTCGGCGCGAGCACGCAGCCGAAGAAGCCGAGAAAGTTCGCCTCGTCTTCGCTGGCAATGCCGCGCTGATGCGCTTTCTCGTGCGCGATCGTGTGTGGTTGCTGCCATGTGGGCATGGCGGCGTTGAAGTTTGCCTCGCCGGTCCATGGAAAATAGAAGCCGGCGAGATGTAGGCGGTTGAGCAACCAGCTATTGCGGACCGGCCGAGCCGGACTACGGGGACGTTCGAATCCGTCATCCAGTGCAAGGAACTGCCCGGCGCGCGTCAAGCCTACGTCGATGGATGCATCCTGCGCGGCGTTCGCTTCCCACGGGAACGAGTGCGACACGGTGGTGCGATCGAAGCGATCCTCGTCCGAGTCCGCGCGCATGGGCATCGACAACCGATGGATCTCCAAGTAGGCCACGTTGGTCGCCGTCACGAGTTCGGATGCGATCCGCAACAGCAGATCGCTCCTCTCTGGCTCGGCGGATGCACGCGCGGCCCACGCGGTGTCCGCGCCGGAGCCATCCTCCGCCGGCGACCAGCCGAGGCGGGTCGAGAGCGCGGGTCGCGCGTAGTGGAGGCCCCAGAGCGGATAGAACGCGACGAGGACAACGGCTGCACGTGCAACGTAGGCGTTGAGCTTCGCAAAGCCCCCTTCCGCGAGCGATGGGCGCAGGCCCCGTATGTAGCGCAGCGAACGCAGCCCCGCGATGACGACTACGACCGGCACGGCGAGCACCAGCCACTCTGCGGCTCCGAAGGGCAATCGCCCCCACGTGGCAGCCAGCACCGCGCCGATCGCGGGCCCGATGTCCTCGGCGTAGGTGGTCTCGACCCAGGCCGGATGACGCCAGGCCGCGGCGCTGAGCACCGCAAGCGTGCCTGCGCTGATCCATGTCCATACCGTAACCCGCCGTGCGTTCCGCATGCGGGAGAGGGTAGCAGTGAACGCGACCGCCCCGGTGCCCGGCGTAGGGCTCGTCCTGCCGAAGGCAGGATCCGCGCAGGCGGCTCCCCGGCTACGGCGTCCGCCAGGAGAGGCCCGCCATCACGGGTCGATGGTCCGATCCCGCCGCGTCCCCGAGACGAAGGCTCCGAACCTGGAGCGCCGGATCCACCAGGACGTGGTCGAGCGGGATGCGAAACGCCGGCGGCAAGAGCGCAGGCCACGTGGCGAGCACGCCAAACCCGCGCCCGCCGTCCACCAGACCGACACCGAGCAATCGATCGAAGTCAGGTCCCCAGAAGCTGGTATTCAGGTCCCCGGCCACGATGTACGGTCGTTGGCGATCTCGGAGTCTGTCGGCTGCTGCCTGGATGTCCGCGGCGCGTGCTCTTGCATTGGCAGCCGAGGTCGGCGGCACGACGTGAAGCCCGAGTAGCCCCACCTCGCGCCCATTCCATTCCAGTGTCGCCTCGATTGCAGGATGTGCCTTCGCATCGTCAGTACGGAGCACGAAGGCCCTGGCACCGTGCACTTGGATCGCGGACTCCGGCTCGACGCCTTGATCTGCAACGAGCAACGCCATGCCGAAGTTGTCGTCCCTCGCCTCGATCGCGGCGACACGATAGCCGGGCAGCACATCCTGGAATCGTTCGGCTAGCCCGGGCCTGACCTCGCCGAGCACGACTAGATCCGCGCCGGAGTCGGACACGACGCGCAAGATCGCATCGTGGTTCGGGTTCGCTCCGAGCACGTTGAACCACAGGAGGCGCAGCAACAGGTTGTCCGTGGATGCCTCTACGATGGCCTCTCCAGCGTCACCGCCAGAGGTCTCGGCAATCACCGATACCGCGGACGGATCGGCCGCCACGGGCACGAATCGCGAGAAGACGAGGAATGCATTGAGCGCAAGCGCCGGCGCAAGGATTGCCGCGGCGCCGCGTCGACGCATCGCAACGAGCACGAGACCACAGACCAGTAGACCGATCAGGTATTGAACCCGGAAGTGCGAGGCTAGGCCGCCCACGTAGCTGCGTCCGGACGGCAGCGCCTGCACGCTCAGCACGCTTGCCGTACTCAAGCCGATTCCGCCGGCCGTCGCCACGACGCGAGCGAGCAGGTGGAGGATCGATCGAAGGCGAGAAGGAAGCTTGGGACGAGAATCGGTCAGGTTCATGGCAGGCAAGACTCCGGCGCGTTACACCCTGTCCGGGAACAGGGTTGCCGACCGAGGGATTGTTCGCGCCGTCGGGTCGATTCACGGGGCCGAAGGGAGAGCCGCACGATGGCCCGAGAACCGGCAATTCGAAACGGCGGGCGCACGGACTTCCCCGCTTCAGAGCATTCCCGGCCCAGCCTCACTCTTGCCGGCCACCCTCGATCGGCTGCGCGGCATGCGCCTCCATGCCTTCGAAGGGGTCCAAGGCCCGTTGGTCTTGATCGTCGAGCCACGCGGCCACGTCGGGCATCTCCGCGCCTGGATCACGGTCGAACGCCGGCGGGGGCGTGTGTACCGGCTCCGGCTCTTCCGAGCGCCCCACATGCCACGACAAGAGCAAGGACAGGCCGAGTGCGAGTGGGATCAAGCCGAACAACAGCTCCGGTCCGATACCGAGGAAAAATCCGGGATGAAAGCTGCGCGACATCGGATAGAGCCCAATGCACAGTGCCAAGCCGATGGCGGTCAGGTTCAGTCCAAAGAAGAGCTGGCGCGGATTGCGTCGTGCGGGCGGCGGCACCAGGCCCTGCTCGGCCAGGGCGATCAACTCCCGATGACGCAGCCAACGATGCCACGACGACGTGATGCTGAGTATGGCCACCAGCAGCAGCGATGGAATTGCAACGACAAGTACGTCTTCCATGGAAGGGTCTCCCTCTCAAACCGTGTTGTCGGGGGCGCCGCTTCGGCGTACATCGAACAGCCGATGCGGTCATCCCAAAGCGAAGAGTCAGCGTGAATCGGAAGCGTCCTCCACCGAAAACGCACGTTCAAGCGAGATATCGCCGCTGGTGGTCCGTACGAGCAGCGCGGCGCCGCCGTCGCCGAGCTTTCCCACGACCTGCTTTCCATCCGGCGTCCGGCTGCGGCTGGTCATGGACGGCAATCGCAGGTTGCCGATGGTCGTTTGCACGGTCAGATCCCGATGTACGTCGCCGTGCAACCGCAACTCGATCGTGCCGGACTCGCTTTCGAAGCGAACTTCCTGATCGGACGCGAGCGATCCGGCAAAGCGAATGTCCCCGGAATTGGAGACGATGGTCGGTGCCGCAGCCTCCGCATCGCGCACGTGAACGTCACCTGACTTCGTCGAGACGCTCGAAGGACAGGCGAGCCCGATGATCTCCACCGCCGCGCTCTCGCCGGCCACGTCAATGCGCTGCGCGGCCCAGCGCTCGATCCGTACGTCGCCGCTGCCGGCGGTGATCTCAACCCCGGTCTGGACGGCGCCCTCCTGGAGGAGAACCCCTCCGGAACGCGTGTCGAGATCGACCTTTACCGCATGCGATCGTTGCAGCGAGAGTTCGCCGAATCGGGACGAAAGCGCGACGGTACCCGTTGCCTCCAGCCCGTCCACAGAGACGCTGCCCGTGCTGCTCACCGCAACTACGTCGGCGCCGGAGGATTCGAGCAGCTGTACGTTTCCGAACTCCGAGCGGAGGACAATCGGCTCCACCGTACTCGCGCCACGGACCAAGATCGCGCCCGTCGTTGTCGTGATCGCAATCGACCCACCGCTGTCACGAGACGAGATCGCTCCCGTCTCGCTGCTCACCTGCATCCCGCCGCGTGCGCCCTCGATGCGAATCTCGCCCGAGAGGCTGGATGCGACAACCATCCCGGACATGCCCTCCACGTGCACCTCGCCGTGCTCCGCATCAATCCGAACCGACCAAGATGCCGGCACGCTGAGTTCCCAATCCACCGATGCGACGCGCGGATCGGCATTCGGGACGCTCACGTCGAGCCGGCCATCGTTCGCGTCGGGCAAGATTCGGAAGCTAGCCGCGACACGCTCCGCTTCCTGACGTTCCTCGGTCTCGACCGTCACGTGAACGCGCATGGAGAACGGCGCCCCGTGAACAGCGCGCACACGGATGGATCCGTCCGGATTCTGCAACCGCAGAGCAGACGTTGATGTTTGCATGCGATCCGCGACCTCGACGACAACCGTATGCGTTTCCGCGCGCGCAATGTGTCGAACGATCTTCGGCTGCGCGTCGTAGAGTCCGGCGAGGCTGCTGATCGCCAGCGCCGCGCCCGCGCCGAAGAGCGCCAGCCCCAAGAGCAGGGACACGATGCGCTTACGCTTCATGTCTTCTCCTCCGCAGGCGAATGGATGCGAGCATCGCTGAATGAGACGAGAATCGGCAAACGAGGTTTCATCGGGCCGGCCGCCCTTGACCCCCAGACGAGTTTCGACATGATGGTCGTCAGAAGGATTTGAAACTGGAAGCGACCGCGGCTCGTCTGAAGGATAGTTCGAACATTGGTTGAAGGCGGCGCGCCGCCATCCGCAGCGGGAGAATCCCATCGACACGCGCCCCACGAAGCGATCTGCGACAGCCACCGCAACACGCACGCGACGCGGTACACCCGCGGTCGATCAGGCGCTTGTCCTTCGCGCCCGCGACGGCGACAGCCGGGCGTTCGAAGTGCTCGTCCGTACGCATGCCAGCTTCGCCTACAACGTGGCACTGCGCACCCTGCGCGATCCGGCCGAGGCAGAAGACGTCGCGCAGGAGGCATTTGTCCGCGCTTGGCGTGCGCTGCCGCGTTTCCGCGAAGATGGCCGGTTTTCCACGTGGCTGTATCGAATCGTGGTCAACCTATGCTACGACCGGGCACCGCGGATGCGGAAACAACTCCTTGCGTTGCCCGTTGACGCTGCGTCCACGATGGCGGATCGCCGGCCCTCGCCCGAGGCGGCGACGGCCGATCGGGAGTTGGTGCGTGCGGTAGAGAAGGCGACCAACCGGTTGCCGAATCCCTATCGCATGCTCTTGACGCTGCGTCATCAACAGCAGTTGAGCTACGCGGAGATCGCAGAGATTGCAGGGATGCCGCTGGGCACGGTCAAAACCGGTATCCACCGAGGCCGCAAGCGTCTTCGCGAGCTATTGGCCGAGGACGGATACATGGAGTCGCCGGCCACGATGCCCGCAACCCAGTCGCAGCCCGGTTCCGTAATCGCGTCATGAATAACCGGTCGCGCTGGGGCATTCCGATTCGGGCTCGCGACGAGCAGCATCGACACGATCCGCGAAACGCGACGTCGGCGACTGCCGCGCTCGGACCGCGCGATGCCGCGTTGGATGCGGCGCTGCGCGACATGGCCGCCGCACCATTGCCCGCCGGATTCGTTGCGCGAACGGTGGAACGGGCTACGGGCCTGCCGCGCTTCCGCGTGCGTGCCATTGACGTGGCTTTGCCCGTTCTTGCCGGCTCGACCACCGGCATTGCGTTCGCGTGGGCAATCTGGGCACTCGCCGGAGACGGGCCGATTTGGCTACGCAGGTTGGCGCTCTTCGGTATGGAGGCTTGGACCACGTTCTTGCCCGGCGCGATGCCATCGCCGTTCGCGGTCTGGCTTGCAGCGGTGATGTTCGCGATGTTCGCCGCCGCGCTGCTGGCCCTCGTGCTACCGACCGACGGGCGTGGGCGAGGCGCGGTGTAGAAGGCGGCCAATCCGTGCCGCTCTACGCGCCTTCGTCAATCCAAGCACTCAGGTCGGCCAGCCGCGGATCATCGGGGCGAACCGGCGTCGGTTCGGTGCTCATTCCAATCTCTCGCTGCAGTAGCCACATATCGAAGCTCTCGCTCGGTAGTGCCAATGTGACCACGACCCCTTCCTTACCCGCGCGAGCCGTTCGACCCGAACGGTGCACGTAGTCCTTCGGATCCTCCGGCGGATCGTAGTGCACAACGACGTCGATGCCCTCGATGTGCAAACCGCGCGCCGCAACATTGGTGGCCACGAGGACGTCCAGCTTCCCGTCCGAGAATCGAGCGAGTTCGCGTTCCCTGCTTTCTTGGCGCCGGTCTCCGTGGATGGCCGCCGCTTGCACGCCTTCGCGTTCGAGTTGCTTGACGAGCATGTCCGCGCCGCGTTTCGTTCGCGTGAACATCAGCACTTTGTCGCCGCCTCGACCGATCGCAGCCGCCACGTTGGACTTGTTGTGCCGCGTCACTTGGAAAAAGAACTGCCGCATTTCCGTGTTGTCGGCATCGTCCCCGACTACGACGTCGTGATAGACCGGCTCGCGCAAATAGATCTTGATCAGGTGGTTGACCTGTCCGTCGAGCGTCGCGGAGAACAGCAGCGTCTGCTCGCGATGCTTCAGCCGCTGGAATATGAACTCCACCTGCGGGAAGAAGCCCATGTCGCACATGCGATCGGCTTCGTCGACAACGATCGTCCGCACGTCGTCCAGATTGAGGGCGTTGCGCTCCACGAGGTCGATCAGCCGACCCGGCGTGCCCACCACGATGTCGATTCCGGTGCGCAACGCTTCGATCTGCCTTCCGATCGAGGTCCCCCCGTAGAAGGTGTCGACGCGAAGATCCTTGGCCTCTGCGAGCGGCGCCAGGACGTCACCGACCTGCACGGCGAGCTCTCGCGTCGGCGTCAACACCAGCGCACGCGGGCGGCGCGAACGACCCCGCTTGCTTCGTTCGACTAGCGGTAATCCAAACGCGAGTGTCTTGCCTTGACCGGTGCGGGCCTTGCCGCACACGTCTTTGCCTGCCAACGCGTCGGGGATGGACTTGGCCTGAATGGGAAAGGCCGTCTCGATTCCCTGCGCCGCGAGCACGGCGGCAACTTCCGCTGAAATTCCGAGCGACACAAAGGACGGGGCTTCTGCCGGCGCTGCCGCGATGGTGCCCGCGTCCTGCTGCACGGCGGTGTGCGGCGCTTCGGGGTCGGACGTCGTTGCGTCCTCGATCCCCGGTTGATGACTGACCTGGGTCACAGTTCTCTCCTCACAAACAGCCCAAGATTAGGCTGCCTCCGAATTGTCTACGCTAGCGGAGCGCAGTAGGCCCGTCAAAGAACTCGAGGACGCCGAGGTAGCAAGGACCAAGCGACTTGCCTATCATCTGCCGCACAAATTCTTAGGCGCCGGAGGACGAATTATGACCAATCACGTAACAGGTAGCGACGAGCCCCGAGCATTCCAGCGTGTTTGCATCGCGCTGCGGAACCCAATCTTCGCGATCGCGTTGGCCGCGGCGGGCATGATGGTCTTGGGCGCGTGCGCGGCGTCAGACGAAACTGGGTCGCTCGAGTCGCTGAAGGTGGGGGCTATTCCGGATCAAGATCCGGAGCGGCTGCAGCGCACCTACGGGCTTGTCGCAGATCACCTTGCCGCCTCCCTCGAGGTTCCCGTGACCTATGTGCCCGTCACCGACTATGCTGCGGCCGTATCCGCCTTCGCTACCGGCGATCTGGATCTGGTCTGGTTCGGTGGGCTGACGGGCGTCCAGGCTCGACTCGCAGTGGACGGCGCGCGTGCAATCGCCCAGCGGGACATTGATGCCGCGTTCCATAGCGTGTTCATCGCACGCACAGATCGTGGGATCGAAGACGTCTCGAATCCTGCGGATCTCGCGACCTTGAAGGGCAATACCTTTACGTTCGGCAGCGAGTCTTCCACGTCCGGGCGGTTGATGCCGCAGCACTTCCTGGCGGAAGCCGGAATCGGCCTGGATGACTTCGCCGGAGAGCCGGGTTTCTCCGGTGGACACGACGCCACGATTCAGCTCGTCGAGGCGGGAAGCTACGCGGCCGGTGTTCTCAACGAACAGGTCTGGCTATCGCGCGTCGAAGAAGGCGCCGTCGACACGGACCTGGTCCGTGTGATCTGGCGAACTCCGCCGTATGCGGACTACCACTGGGTCGCCCGGCCGGACCTGGATGAACGCTTCGGCGCCGACTTCACCGATCAGATTCAAGCGACGCTCCTCGCCTTGGATCCCAACGTGCCCGCTGACAACGAAATCCTCGAGCTCTTCGGCGCGGAATCGTTCATCGAAACGAACAACGAGACCTACGCTGCGATCGAGGCCGTAGGACGCGAGATCGGAAAGATTCAAGACTGAACGCCCAAGGCGGGGAGCCGGCGTCGCGCGCGGCCGAGCTTGTGAACGTCTCCGTCCAGTACGGAAAGGTCCACGCGTTAGAGGGCATCAACCTCGCGCTCGGGCAGGGCGAGGTGGTGGGCGTGATCGGCCCCAGCGGAGCGGGGAAGAGCACGTTGGTGGGTTTGCTCAACGGCTCATTGGCGTCGACGACCGGCTCGGTCCGCATCTTGGGCAGCGAATGGGCGACTACGTCCGCTCGTGACCGCCGACGCCTTCGAAGTCGAATCGGCACGGTGTACCAGGATTATCGCCTCGTGGACGGCCTGCGTGTCATTCACAACGTCAATGCCGGACACCTTGGAAGGTGGTCCACGTCCCGCGCGTTGGCTTCACTTTGGCGGCCTCAGGGAGGTCTAGGTACCCGGGATGCTCTGCGGCGCGTCGGCATCGAGGAACTGCTCCATGCCCGGACCGACCGGTTGTCGGGCGGGCAGCGCCAACGGGTCGCGATCGCTCGAATGCTCGTACAGCGGCCGGCCTTGATGCTCGCCGACGAACCGATCGCGAGCCTCGACCCCGTGCGCGGGGCCGACATCGTGAGACTGCTCGTAGACGTGGCGAAAGAGCAGGCAGCTGCGTTGCTGCTTTGCTTGCATGCTCCGGAACTGGCTCTCGAGGTCTGCGACCGCATCGTCGGATTGCGTGCCGGTCGGGTGCAGTTCTGCGTCAACGCTGCGGATACGACGGGCCCACAACTGGAAGCGCTCTACCGGATCGAGCATGCCGTCTCCGCCTAGAGCAGGGAAGGCGGGAAAGCCACGTCCGCCGGCCCCGACGCCCATCCGCGAGGCGTCGACATTGAAACGACCGTGGATCGCCATACTTGTTCCCGGGAACCAAAGCGCGGGCGGGTCGACGCGCGCCGCGCGTAGCGTTCGTTCGGCCGTGCACGCGTGAGTTCCGTCGCTTCGGCACTGCCACGGGTACGGCCGGCCATAGCGCGGCGCGACGACCCGCGCGTGCGTTGGCTGGCCGTGGCGGGCGTCGCCACCCTGCTCTCGCTCGGCGTGGCCGTGCTCGCTGCACCAAACGGTCTCATCCTCAACCTAGGCGGATGGACCGTGCTGCGGCGCTTCTTGGCGGCGGCGCGGTATCCAGCGCTCTCCGCGGAGTTCCTATGGATCACGGCGGAGGCGAGCGCGACCACGTTGGGCTACGCCGTGTTGGGTGCCAGCCTTGCTGTCGTCGTAGGGCTCGTCTTTGGAATCCTGAGCTCGGAGAGTTGGTGGGAGACGGCCGCGACGTCGTCTGCAGGAAGGCGCCGCGCTGCGCGTTGGGGCTGGCTGAGCACCCGACTCGCGCTCTCTGTCCCCCGCGGCTTGCACGAGGCCGTCTGGGGACTGTTGCTCATCATGATTCTCGGGCTTGACCCCCTCGTCGCGGTACTAGCCATCGGCATTCCTTACGGTGCGATTACCGCAAAAGTCTTTTCGGAGTTGCTGGACGAACAACCACGCGGAACCATGCGCTCGTTGCGCGGTGCCGGCGCGACACGTTCGGCAGCGATCCTCTACGGCCTCCTGCCCGGCGTCCTGCCCGATTGGACCGCATACGCACTGTATCGATTCGAGTGCAGCATCCGCGCGTCGGCGGTACTGGGTATCATCGGCGCCGGCGGATTGGGCTACCAGCTTCGCCTCAGCCTCCAGTCGTTGCGCTACGAAGAACTGTGGACCCTACTGGCTGCGCTATTCCTCTTGAACGGCGCCACGGACGCCTGGAGCGGACGCGTCCGCCGACGTATGGGGCGCGGAGCGAGCCCCCGCATGCGCACGCCCCGTCGTGATGCTACCGGCCCGGAGACGGGTTCTGCTTCCCGCGCAGACCCTACGGTGCGTTCCGCGCTCCGCGGCACCGCCCTCGTGTGGCTAGTCTCGGCGCCGTTAGCCTGGTTGGTCATCGGACCATCGCCGCGCACGCTGCTACAACCCACCACTCGCGTGCGTGTAGGGGAATTGATCCAGGCCGCGTGGCCGCCGCGCTTTGATCCCGTGACTTGGGACCAGGCTGCTCTCGCGGCCGTCCAGACGCTTTCGATGTCCGTGCTTGCCATCGTAGGAGCGTCCGTTCTCGGCCTCGCGCTCGCGTTGCCCGCCGCACGAAGCCGACGGCACACCAGCCGGTCGTATGAGCCTGAACGCGCGCGACATGCCTTCGGACGCGTGCTGCGCTTTGGCGGCGCACGGGCCGTGCTCTTGGCGATGCGCACGGTTCCGGCACCAATTTGGGCCTTGGCATTTCTCTTCGTGCTCTTTCCTGGCGTCGTGCCCGGCGCCCTTGCGCTCGCGATCTACACCGGTGGCATCGTGGGCCGCTTGGCTGCGGAAGTCTTGGAGACGATGGACGATCGTCCGGGCGAAGCGCTCTTGGCTGCCGGCGCATCCAACGCCGAAGCCCTGGCCTACGCAACCATGCCGGCAGCACTGCCGCGCTTCACGGCCTACGCGGTCTACCGCTGGGAGGAGTGCATCCGCGCCACCGCGATCGTCGGCCTCGTGGGAGCCGGCGGGCTCGGCCGACTCCTCGAAGAGCAGCGAACGAGTTTCGATTTCGATGGCATGTCCGCCACGATCGTCGTCTTCATCGTGCTGACCTTGGCGGTCGACATCGTCAGCGCGCGCGTTCGTCGCAGCTTGCGCTAGCCCGATCCCAAGCCCGTTCTCAGTCCCAGGCGACCGCTCGATCTCGACCGCAGGGAGCAACCACGATGAACGAATCGTACGAAGGTGCCTCGTCTGCAACCGCCTACCCGCGCGCGACCGCTTCAAAGGGTCGGATTGGAGCGATCCTCATAAGTGACGGGGGTGTGCCCAAACGCGGCATCGCGGAAGCGCGCATCGATGCCGCAGGGCTGCATGGTGACCGGCAGCGACATACCGCATTCCACGGTGGCCCGACGCGCGCCGTGTGCGTGTACGCGTGCGAGCTTATCAAGGCCCTGCAGGCGGAGGGTCATCCGATCGAGCCGGGTGCCATCGGCGAAAACATCACGCTTGCCGGCATCGATTGGGAACACATGGTGCCGGGCCGGCAACTCGCTCTCGGAGCGGACGTACGCCTCGAGCTGACGAGCTTCGCGGTGCCGTGCCGTCAGATCGCGGGCGCCTTCCGGGATGGTGGCTACGATCGGGTATCCCAAACGCGCCATCCAGGATGGTCGCGCCTCTATGCGCGTGTCATGTCGGGTGGGTGTGTTCGTGTTGGGGATCCCGTGTGGTTGCTGGACGCACCGGAACAGCTCTCCCTGAGACTCGGCGCCGATTCGGACACGTGAGCGACCGACCTGCAACCGCGCAGCGCGGATCGCTCCTCAACCGAACAGCATCGCAGAACGTACGTCTGCGACTGCACAGCGCCCACGAACTAGACCCGCTTCCCGACGCTTAGATGATGCAGGCAAATGGCCGCGGCAACCGCAACGTTCAAAGAGTCGACGCCCTCCGCCATTGGGATACGGACGCGAAGTCGACACAGGGCAAGCGCATCGTCGCTCAAGCCATGACGTTCCGTGCCCACGAGTAGCGCCACGCGCTCCGGTCGCTCGCACGCATCGAGCGGGATCGCGTCCTCCGTCGCGGCGGCGACGAACTCCAATCCCCAGCGTTCGCTGAGCGTCGCCAGGCCGGAAGGCCACGGGTCGACGCGTGCCCACGGGACTTCGAGAACATGCCCGATGGAGAGCCGCAGCGCCTTGCGGTAGAGCGGGTCGTGGCAACCGGGGCTCAGCAGCACGGCATCCACGGCGAGCGCCGCCGCGACGCGAAAGAGAAAGCCTAGGTTGTCGACGTGGGAGATATCCTCGAGTACGAGCACTGTGGCGCCGCCGGAGCCGATCTGTTCCAGCACGTGGTCCGGCTGAAGTAGGTCAGGATGAGGACGCCTGCCGATGGCGAGCACACCCCGGTGGATGGGAAAGCCGACCACGGCGGACATGACGGCCTTGGAGGCCACGTAGACGGGCACCTCCGGTGGCACATGCTCGATCACGCGGGCTAGCTTCGCGGGTACGACCAGCACACTCTCCGTGCATCCGGGCCGTGCAAGCATCCGCCGTACGATCAGGTCTTGTTCGCCGACGAAGCGGTCCGGCCGCGATGGATGTCCGAGAAGGTCCCGGTCTCGTATCGTCCGATACGCCGCTACGCGTGGATCGGAAGGGTCGTCGATCGGGACGATTCGTGGCAGGCTGCTCATTGACGCCGTGCCGGCCGGCTCGTACCATCTCGCCCCTTCGATGCCGCTACGACACGGGTCGCACGAGATCCCGTGTTCCCGATCAGGAGACTACCTTGCGCCGTTGCGCCCCGATTGCCTCTCTGTTTGCCCTGTCGCTGCTCTTGCTCTTGCCCTTGGCCGCGTGTTCGAGCGATGAAGAGGCCGCGCCCGACACGGCGGCCGTCGACGACGCCGCCGCCAACACGAATGCCCCGGCGGACAACGCGGCCGCCGTCGATGAAGCCCCGCCTGTCGCGCCCGTCGAACCGGCGCCGGTTATGGTGGCGAGCGCGGTCTGCGCTGGGGGGCTGAGCATCCCGGCGGTGGACGAGGGCTTTGAGGACCTCGGTGGCGGGTTGATGTACAAGGACCTGACCGTGGGAGAAGGCACGCCGATTGCGGCCGGCACGCGCGTCGACATGCACTATGCAGGCTTCCTCGAGGACGGCTCGATGTTCGATTCTTCCTGCACGCGCGGCGACACGTTCCCCGTGACCGTGGGAACGGGCGGCGTGATCCAGGGCTGGGACATTGGTTTGCAGGGCATGGCGGTCGGTGGTCGCCGCGTGCTGATCATTCCGGCCGACCTTGCATACGGTGACGGTGGCATTCCCCAGATTGGAATTCCCGGTGGCGCGACGCTCATCTTCGACGTAGAGGCGATGTCAGCGCAATAGCCGCTTGGCCATGATTGCCGCGATGGGGGATTCATGCGCCGGCACGGGCGCCCGCACCGCGGATTAGCATTGGTAGGAAAATCGGCGCCCGGGGCGCCGCACCCGGCGTGGGTGTGGCCTCCGGGCGCTCGGTCGTCGGGCTCGCGGCGGGTTCGGTTGGAACCGGCGTGGCCGTCGAGGGCGTAGCGATCGCCGTCGCCGAAACAGCGGGGGTTCGGGTCGCTGTCAACGTCGCGCCGGAGTCCGGCGTGGGGCTAGGAGTCGTCGTTGTTGCGGCTGCGGGTGTCTCCGTTGCGCCCGGAGCGGCCGTGGTCGGCGTCGCTGTGATACTGGGTACCGTAGGCGTCGATGGCGGATCCGGCGACGGAGCGGGCACCGTCGCCGTGAGCCGCGCGACGAAGCCCGCGCAACCGTCCACGCTCTCTGCGGGGTGAATGCACAGCGGGACGCGCGGGGCCGGCCACGTGAAAGCGTGCCCCGCTCGGTCGATCAGGGCGACGAAGGGGCCGCCGGCCGTCGTGACACTCGTCGTGACCGCCGTGCGCACCGGCTGTGCCTTGGCGCGCCAGGTGAGCGTGTGGTCGCCCGCCGCGGAGATCGCGTATTCCTGCCACATTCGTTCCGCGCCGCGCAGCGCATCGGGGTCTCGCGGCCGGCCCGACGCCAGTTCATAGCTCCACCCGGCTGCGTCTAGTGGCTCATGCCATTCCGTCAAGAGTGGATCCGGATCGCCGATCCACCGGCCGGCCAGACCACCGAGCAAGAGCGGCGCATCGCTGCCGTCCGCGGTGATCGACGTCATCTCTCCACCGATACTCGCACACGAAGCAAACCGCGCATTGGAGCCCGGCAAGGAGAGAACGGCGACAGACGCCCCCGCGTCCTGAAGAGAACGGCAGGTTGTGAGCACGTCGGAGATGGATCGAGACGGTGGCAGCGAACCACCGACATCAACCAGTACGATCACAGGCTCCTGCGCTTCGTCGCCCAACGCAGCCGCTGCCGCATCGAGAGCCACACGCGCATCGGCGAAGCCGCTCCCTGTGTTTCGAACGCCCCGAATCGCGTCGCGTCGTTGGGTGTAGGCTTCCAGACCCGTCGCCGGTTGCAGGTTGGCACGGATTCGCGTGTCGTAGAAGATGATGCCCAGGCGCGCCTCATCAACCGGCAACCGGTTGACGATCCGTGCAAGTCCGTCCTGAACGGCAGGTAGGAGTCGCCCGCTCGCGTCGTTGAGGCCCGCGGAAATGTCGAGGGCGATCACAACGTCGCGTACACGCCGTTCGTCCGGCTTGCACGCGTAGCGCCACCGCACGGTCACGGTCACGGATTCTCCGGCGGCTACGACACGTGGAGCCACGGACCGTGTCACGTCCAGAGAACAGGGAGGCGCCGTCTGTGCGCGGCCGGGAGGGATACCCACCGCGAGGGCGGCGAACACCATCGCAACGATCACGATCCCGGTCGTCCGACCGGCGATCCGAGACCGTTGCGACACCGCTGCCGATGATTGGCTGATCGTTGAAGGAGCCATGCCCCACCTTGGTCTGGGCGAGCGGCCGTGCCCGGCCGCGGATTGACGCTCGGGGGGGGTCGAGCGCCTCCATCGAAGTTGAGTCAGGGTAGCCCAAGGAACGGGGGCTCACAACAGTCTTTGGCACTGCCGAGGGCAGGCAGGCGTCGATGCTATGATCGCCCGCAGTCAGAGCCACTCGCGGCAGCGGGAACGTGGCGCTCGGCGTCGTCGCGGGTTGGATCACCGGGCGCAATCCACGGCTCGCGGACATTCAGTGCACCCACCACCTTCCAACGCGAAAGGCCGCTCCATGCGCGTGACAGAAGACGTGACCGAGTCCGGATCCATTCTTCGCGAAGCCCGTGAAGCGACGAACGATGCGGTAGCGCTTGTCGAGATGGTGCCGGACATCGTCGCGCAACTCGTCGCGGTCCACGGATCGGCGGCTGCAACGGACGCGACCACCGGCGTGGAACGCGTTGCGCGCGCATGGCGGAAGGAGGACGGGCCGGCGACCGCATTCGAGGACTTTTGCGTACAACGCTTTGTGCCCATGGGGCCGGGGCGGTCGCTCCTTCGGGATCGAATCGAGCACATCCTCGACCTGCTCGATGGCCATCTGGGCGAGCTTCAACGCTCCTTACGCCGGTGGCGCGATTTGCGCGTAGAACCGTGCCCAGCCGTCGATGATATCGCGGCGCGATTGGATCCGGCTCCGGACCGAGCCACCACCCTTCATCGCCAGGGTCTCGCACCGCTGATCCTGTTACATTTCGCGCCGCCGAATTTGTCGACCATGCTGGAAGACGGCGCATCGTGGTCGACCGATCAGTGGGCGGAAGCCCGACTCGCTGGGGCGGTTGGCCCCCGTGTTCCCGTCGAGGTGAGCGAGCAGGCGCGATCGGCCCGGCAGAGCGCGAGCGCGTTCGTGGACGGCTTCCAAGTACCCGTTGACGGGCTGGTGGACGCCTCGGGAACGCGCGTCTTTGAACCGGGTCGGCGGCTTGTCGCCCACTGGCTCATCCGCGAGCAGATCCGCGCGGGCTACGATGATCCGGCCGGGCAGGTGACGCAGCGCCAACTGGCAGCGGTAATGGGCCGGACAGTCGACGGCAGCATACCGGCGGCGGTCATGCGAAGCGGCCGCTGCGCCTCGTGGGATCCGGTCGCCAACACGGTGGGCAGCGACGATGCTTCGGAGTTTGTCGGACCCGCCCGCTATGCCCATTGGCTGCACATTGCGCGCACAGAACGGGCCCTCGATCGCTACTACCCCGTTGCGCCTTCCGCATTGGAACGCGCCAACGCGCTGCGGCGCGAGATGCCGACGAGCCAGGTCACACAGCTGCTTGAGAGCGTCCTGACGGCGCCCGGTCGAGTCGAGCTCGCCGCCTTTGTGGCATCACGGGTGCGCCGTCCGCTGGCTTCGTTTGACATCTACTTTGATCGAGTCCGGGAAACAGCGCATCGCGAGCTATGGACGTCGCGCGTCGCCGAGCGCTATCCGAATGCAGCGGCGCTCGAGTCCGCCGTGCCGCAGTTGTTGCTCGACCTGGGCTTCGACGCAGCGGCCGCCGCGCGTTACGGCGACAGCGTCCGCGTTGAGATCGCGCGCGGCGCCGGCCATGCCAGCGGACCCCGCTTGCGCGATGCCGATGCTTGGCTGCGCACGAACGCGCTCACCGGAAGCGAGCAACTCGGCTGGGACGGCTACGACATTGCGATCCACGAGCTCGGCCACAATATCGAGCAGCTGATCTCCGCGCGCGAGGTGCCGCGCCCCGCGCTGCGCGGCGTCCCAAACGCCGCGTGCAGTGAGGCGTTCGCCTTCCTCTTCCAGGCTCGGGCCGGCGAGCTCCTCGGGGTGGAGTCCGGAGACCACGAGCGCGCGCGTGACGAAGCGTCTGTCTCGCAGGCCTTGGCTGCATGGCAAATCGCGGGCGCGGCGCTGGTGGAGCAGCGCGCCTGGGAGTGGATCTACCAGCACGACGATCCGACGCCACAGGCCTTGCAGGATTGTGTCCTCGCGCTGTGCGACGAAACATGGGCAGCCGGCTATGAGGAATTCTTTGGCCCTGACCCCCACCACCTACTCGGCGCCTATCAACACATGATCGCGTACCCGTTGTACTTACCGAGCTACGTGATCGGACATGCTATCGCGCATCAGGTTCGCCGACACGTCGAGCGTGGATCGCTTGCCGACGAGATGCAGCGTATGTGCGCCATCGGTAGGCTTAGCCCCCGTGCGTGGATGCAACGCGCCGTGGGCGCGGACGTCGACCCAGAGCTGCTGATGCGTGAAGGAGCGGCGGCAGCGTCGCGCCTTCGTACGAGCCGGGCATGATCGAGGACACGTGGCCGCCTATGCAGCGAAGGTGGCGGGCCCTCGACCCCGTGTTCGTTCGCGGAATGCAGCGCTCCGGCACGTCGATCACGGCGCGAGGGCTTCACCGAATCGGCATCATCGGGTTCGGGGAGGGGCACCTTTGGTTTGAGGCGTTGCGACCATTTCGCGAACTGCGCGATCCGAGCCATCTGACGCCGCTGCGTGACCCCTTGATGGCCCTGGGTGACATCCGCGCGGAACGCTACGCGGCCTATCTCGGGCTCGCGATCGATCGCTTTCATCGCGACCATCTCGACCCCGCGCTCCACCGGTGGCTCGACAAGTCGCCGGGACACGACCCCGTCACCGTAGCGCCGGAGCTGGCGCACGTGTTCCCGCGTTCACAATTCTTGTTCTTGCACCGCAATCCCATTGCCGTCGTGGCGTCGGGATTACGGATGTGGGGGGACTCGGACGCGCGATTCGAAAGCCTGGCGGATGGCTGGCGCCGCACGATGTCCGCCTGGCGCGACGTGCGGCCGGTACTTGAGGGTCGATTCCTCGAACTCGCTCAGGCGCAGCTTGCGCAACGCCCTGGCGTTGCGGCCGCGCGCATCTGCGCCTTCCTAGACGCGCCGTCCGGCGAGCCGGCGATGGCGGCCGAATTCCGCGAAACACGCGCGCTGAGCTCCTTCCCGGATCGCGCCCCGGGTGACTACGAGCATCCGGTGCAGTGGTCGAAGGCGCGCCGCGATCGGTTGGCCGCTTTGTGTGCGGACGAGATGGACCGTTGGGGCTATCG
The DNA here is from genome assembly GCA_029262755.1 of Anaerolineae bacterium. Taxonomy (GTDB): domain Bacteria; phylum Chloroflexota; class Anaerolineae; order Epilineales; family Epilineaceae; genus JAJCYU01. Next base: position 5,938 of record JAJCYU010000045.1, on the reverse strand, counting down.
GCTCGACTTCGACGCACCGGGAGGACAGCGCTAAGTGTTGCTCCTTGCGCGCTTGGCCGTAGCGGCTCTCTCACTCTTTCTCGCCGTTCATCTGCTGCACGAGCGGCGGCGCGGCGGGCTTAGCGCGACCGTGCCCGCTTCTGCCGCCCTCACGTTGTTGGCACTCTCCGTCATGGCCGATGCAGTTGCGGCCGCGGGACCGCAATGGCTGGAGGCTGCCACCCGCTGGTCCTGGGGCCTGCGTGCGATCGCGCCCGCGCTGTGGCTGGACGCCGCACTCGCGATCCTGCCCTCCGGATCTCGATCCGAACGCTTTGCTCGTGTCGTTTGGCGCCGAGGATTGCTGCCGATGATGCTCGTGCTGGGCGGCCTCGTCGCTGGCACCTCGGCCGTGGTGGCCGTCGCGGGGGACGGCGCGCTGATCCGGGGAACGCCGTTGCGCTTCTGGCCGGGCCGCTTGCGTTGGGCGCTCGCCCCAGCGCACTCGGATGGACGGCGCTCCTCGCGATCGTCGTGTTCATGGACGTGATGACGGCCGTCTGGATCGGCGTCCGGCGCGCATCCCGATTGCGTCCCGAAACGCATGGTGCCGTGAGTTCCGAAGGCCGACCTGCGATCACCGCCCCACGGTAGCGGTGGGGCCCGGGGTTGAGGCCAACGAGCGTAGCGCCGAGCTGTGCGATCCCGCTCGCAGGAGCGGGATCGCCGCCTCTTCACGAAGGGGCCGTTTGGTCGGCGACCGAGCCGGAAGTGCGAACGTGCGTGCGTCGGGTCCGCCTACGCTTCCCAGAGGTGCGCGTACTTCAATCCGCTGCCGGTATTGAGCACGAGGACGTCGTCGTGTTCCCGCAACCATCCGGAGGCGCGCAGTTGCCTCGCCGCAGCCATGCACGCCGCGCCCTCCGGTGCCGGAAACACACCTGTCCGAGACGCGGCGCGACGCGCCTCCGCGATCATTGCGGCATCGTCTACCGCGATTGCCGTTCCGCCGCTCTCGCGGATCGCCTCTAGAATCAGCCGGTCCCCCACGGCGGCGGGCACGCGCAACCCGTCCGCGATCGTGGCGGCATCCACCCACGCCGTCGCCTCCACGTCGCCGCGTTCGAAGGCGCGTACGATCGGGGCACAGCCGCTGCTCTGCACGGCCACCATGCGCGGTAGCACTGCATCGGCCGGCAACCATCCGAGCGCGCGCAGCTCCGCGAACGCCTTCCAGATCCCGATCAAACCCGTGCCTCCGCCGGTGGGATAGAGGATGGTATCGGGCAGGCGGCCTTCACATTGCTGCCAGATCTCGTAGCCCATCGTCTTCTTGCCCTCGAGGCGATAGGGTTCTTTGAGGGTCGACAGATCCCACCACCCATGTTCTTCGACACCGGCGCGCACGCGTGCCCCGCAGTCGGTGATCAAGCCGTCTACCAGATGAACGGACGCGCCAAGCACCTCGCATTCGGTGCGGAACAGCGCCGGCACATCGGCGGGCATGAACACATCGACGGGCAGGCCGGCGGCGGCGGCGTAGGCGGCCGCCGCGCCCGCTGCGTTGCCTGCGCTCGGAATCGCGAGACGCCGTACTCCAAGTTCCGCCGCGCGGCTGACCGCCATGCCGAGCCCACGGGCTTTGAAGCTGGCCGTCGGGTTCAGCGATTCATCTTTGATGCGCAGGCGCGGCAGCCCAAGTTCCGTACCCAGGCGCGGTGTCGCAAGAAGCGGCGTTCCACCGCTGCCGAGCCGCAACCGATGTTCGCCGCTACCTACGGGCAATAACTCCGCGTAGCGCCAGAGGTCGAAGGGCCGTGCCGCGGCGCGCTGCGGTGTCACGGTCTGCGCGACCCGCTCCAAGTCGTAGCGTGCCAGCAAGGGCCGACTACAACATGTGGAGAGCGCCTGGAGTGTGTCGGCCTCGTGGTTGCGATCGCAGACGCTGCAGGAGAGGTGGTCGAGCGCGGAGACAGGTTCTGCGGTGCTGTTTACGGACGGGGACTCTGAAGCGGGAGGGGGCATGGAAGGTTCCTCGTTGCCGCAGGGCAATGGGATGGATCGTGCGATTCCAACCCCATGCGCTCGACGTGCTCCGGTTTGCGGTCCATCGACGCATGACGCACCTGCAATCATCCTCTAGGGGAGCGCCTCAGGCCAGCCTTTGCTCGTACTCGGTTGCACTGAATCTTCAGGGTTCGCCCACCGCGCCGGTGTACCGTCGCGTCGCTCACCGATTGCACGTGGGGCGTTTGCGAATCACCCAGCGACGCAGAAGGAGGCGCCGCGGGCGAGCCCGCAGCGCCTCCTCTGTGCCTCGGGTCCGCGAAGCGCTATCGGCGCCCGCGGCCCATCGACCTGCTAGCGCCGCAGCATCGAGAACGGGAGATACAGGTCCACCGTGCGGAAGCACGTGCGGACGTCGTAGCGGTCTTCGGCGTGCCGCGGATCGCGCACGATGAAGGTGGCGACCAGGCAGCCCTCGAAGTCGGGACGCGCTCGGAAGCACAAACTGCGCCGACCCTGTGCGCCCACGAAGAGGCTATTCTCGTCGTGCGGTTCCGCGAACCACCGTAGTGAGAAACGATTGTGATCCCGGTCGCGCGCCATGTCCGTCAACGCGTAGCACACCTCTCCGTTGACGGCGCCGCTGCGGCCTACAAGTCGCTGGCGCAGGATCTCCGGTGGGAAGTTGCTCTGGTCGTCCAGGCTCTTCCACGTCAACGAGATTCCGGCCGTTGCTCGGGCGGCACCCGTGTCCTGTACTTCGAGCTCGACATTGGTGGTCCCTACGAAGCCGTCGAAGGGCACGAAGTCCAAGACCTGCGGCCCCTTCTTGTCCAGTTGGGCGCTGACGGTATCCGGGTTGATCACGAACCATTCAAGCAGCGCGGGCCCATCTTCCTGATCGTCCGCGACGTTCGTCAGATCGACGGAGATCGTCTGCCCGACGGGCGCGACGTAGCTGCGGATAAGACGCTCACTGTCGATCACGGGTGGCGTGTTGCCCTCACGGGTCCAGTAGAGGGCGATCGCCTGCCGGACGCTGCAGCCGTCGCGGTCCGAGACGATCAGGGTAACGATGGCGCTGTAATGATCGCGGATGGAGCGGTTGAGCAGGAACGCGATCTGCCGGCTGTTGCGCCCGCTTACCGTGATGTCGCTCGTGTGCTCGGGCGGCACCTCGACGTCCCACCTAAGCTCCGTCTGCGCATCCTCCGTATCGGTCGCCTTGTCCGTCAAGTCGAGCACGATCGGCTGTGAGAACAGCGCCGGTGCAGGATCGGGAATCCGCTTCGGGATCACGGGACAGTCGTTGATCGGGGTCACGATCACGCGGAAGCTGATCTCGCTAGCGATAAGGCCGTCGCTCACCTCGAGCTTGACCTGCGTCTCGCCGGCCCAATTTGCTTGCGGCGTGATGCTGATGACGTTGGTCGGCAATAGCTTGATGCCCGCTTCGGGGGTGCCGGCGTCGATCATCGTGAAGATCAACCCTTCGTCGCCGCACTCCGTGTCGAACACGTAGTTGTTGAGATCGACGATGGCCGTCTCGTCCTCTTTGATCTCGACATCCGGAATGTCCTGGACGGTGGGCGGCGTGTTGTAGTCGATCGTGTTCTGGGCCAAGGCCGAAACGGCCGCACAGCCGTCCTTGCCCAGGGCCTTCCAGCCCTCCCACCATTGCGCCAGCGTCTCGGGTCGAGCCTGCTCCATGACCTCCCAGATATCGGCGAAGGTCGCGTTGTAGCGGTCAACGCCATCCTCCGTCTCATCGCCTTCGTGCAGGTCCCAGAATCCGCCCGCGACCCGGCCAGGAACCTTGTCGCCGTCTTCCCAGCCTGGTGTACCCGTCGTCGCAAGGTCGAGATCGACGCCGGCCAGCTCCTGGTTCTCGTACTCGACGTCGCCGATACCGGCGCTGGCCAGGAACACCGCTAGACCGTGCACCATGGCGCAATCCGCCGTGGTGGCGCGCCGGATGTCGCCGGGCACGTTTTGGATGCAGACGTCCCAGCCGGCCGGCAGCGGATCGAGTACCGCCGGCAGCATGGCATAGACAGCAAACTGCGCGACTACATGACCGAAGTTGATCGCGGCGTCCGACAAGTGCAGGGCGCCCGTGTCCGGATCCACCCGCGGGCCGTCCTGGCTTCCCAGCTTCCAATAGGCGCGCAGACCGGGGGGCTCCACGCCGGTGCGATCGCGGACGAAGAGCCAGATCGAGGCTAGATCGACGTAGGTCCAAAGCGCCTGGATGTCCGGCGCGCGCGTGTCGATGAACTGCGTGGGGAAGGTCACACGACCGTCCGGCACGTCGTTGACGCGGCCGGTTTGTTCGTTGATCTCGTAGCTGGTCCAGACGAAGGGCAACTCGGTGCCCGCCCGCCGCAGTGAGACGGTGCCGTTGTCGGTGTAGATACGCAGGAACAGGTCTTGGGTCCGATCATTCTGACCGGGCCGACCATCGCGATCCACGTTGGCGATCTCGTCCGACTGGAATCGTCCAGCCGCGTCGGTCATCGTCGTGTCGAGCAACTCGGCGGGAGCGGGAAAGCCGTTGTCGATGTCCCAGATCTCGACACGAACGCCGGCAGCCGGATGATTGCGATCGCCGTCGCGGTCCGTGATCTTGATCTGGCCGCTGACCACGATATGACCGGCCGGCACGTCGTCTTGGACCGCGGGCGCAGCCACGGCGGACTGGGCAAGGGTCAGGGACGGCACAGCGGCGACGGGGTCAACAGGCGTGAGCGCGCCGGCAACCAGCGCGCCGAGAAGCACGATGGTGAACGTCACGAACGGTGTGTACGGACTCATGAGATTGCGCGAGGGGGTGTGGGGGGTGGGGGGTGTCATACAGGAGCCTCCATGGCGCGCGCGTGTATACGAAACGGCGGCCTGTCCCATGACGCCAAACGGCGCCCCTTCCCCAGCGTAGAGACGAAGTGCACCGGGGAAGGGTTACGCTCCGAATCGCTGCCGAGATCGCCATGAGGTACCCTGGAGTCCCCAACTCCAAGGAGACCGCCGTGGATCGCGTATACGTCATGCAGCTCGTTCGTTCCTTCCAGGTGGGAGGCCTCTCCCGTCGTGGCTTTCTGCGCCGCGCGACCCTGGCACTCGGCAGCGCAGCCGCAGCGCAGACGTTGTTGGCAGCATGCGCACCGGCGCCCGATGCGCCGCCCGTAGTGGACGGCGAAGGGGAAGACGGCGGCGACGCAACGTCTTCCGAAGGCACCGGCGCGTCCGACGGCTCGACAAGCATGACGGACGAGTCCGAGGTCGTCGGGGAGCGCGTGGTGTACGGCAATCGCGATGGCCAGGAATTGAGCGGCTATTTCGCCGCTCCGTTGTCGCAGGACGGTGGCCCGGGCGTCGTGCTCATCCAGGAATGGTGGGGGCTGAACGAACATATCGAGGACGTGGCCCGCCGCATCGCGCGAGAAGGCTACGTCGTGCTTGCGCCGGACCTTTATCACGGGGTCGCGGCCACGGAGCCGGACGAAGCACGCAAGCTCGTCATGGAACTCGACCAGGCCGCCGCCGTCGCCGAGCTCGATGCGGCCAGTGATTTTCTGCGCGGCCAGCCGAATGTAACCGGCGCCGGAATCGGCATCGTCGGATTCTGCATGGGGGGCCGTCTCGCGCTGCAAGCGGGTCTAAGCGACACGGATGCGCAGGCGGTGGTGGCGTTCTACGGCACACCGCTGACCGCTGAGGAGGCGCCGGGCATGGGTGCCGCCGTGCTTGGCCTCTACGGCTCCGAGGATGGCGGAATCCCGGTAGCGGATGTCGAGGCCATGGAAGCCGCGCTTCTCGCCGCGGGCATCGAGGCCGAGACGGTGGTGTATGAGGGGGCGGAGCACGCCTTCTTCAACGACACGCGCGCCAGTTACGACGCGGACGCCGCAGAGGATGCATGGACGCGCATGCTCGCCTTCTTCGAGAAGCATAT